>NZ_JBKJFM010000116.1:0-20604 GCF_046614825.1 Streptomyces nanhaiensis | reverse complement strand
AGGTCGAGGCGCGCAGGGACGAGGCCGGCCGGCAGGCCGGGGACCTGCGCCCGGTCGCCCCCGGCGCCTCGCACCCGTACGGCGGTGAGCCGCACGGCGAGGAGCCGTACGGCGGGCCGAGGCCGCCCGCGCGGAGCTGGGGCGAGGAGGACGGCGACCGCTACCGCGGTCCCACCACCGCGCTCGCCGCCGAACGCGCCCGCCAGAGCAGGATGGCGATCGTCGGCGCCGTCACCGAGCGCTGGGCCCCCGAGCAGGCGGGGCCCGTCTACGAGAACTGGCGGCTGGCCCCGCCGGTCGGTCCGGCGGCCGATCTGTGGGGTCTGGGCGCGCTGCTGTTCCGGGCCGTCCAGGGGCACGCGCCCTACCCCGAGGAGTCGGTGGCCGAGCTGGTGCAGATGGTGTGCGCCGAGCCGCCCGCGTTCGCCGAGGAGTGCGGTGCGCTGCGGCCCGTCGTGGAGTCGCTGCTGCGCCAGGACCCGACCGAGCGGCCGGACTTCGAGGAGCTGGGCGGCTGGCTGCGCTCCCTGGTCCGCTCCGCGCCCGAGCCCGAGGTCGGGCTGCACACGGTCACCGCGCCGCTCTCGCTGGAGGCCGGCCGGCCCGCCGACCCCAGGCGGCTGCCGATCATAAGGCGCCGGGGCGAGCTGGTGCGCAGGAAGCGGGCGGAGCGTTCCCCGGTGGCCACCCACGCCCGGCACCGGCGCGCCCGGAAGCAGAGGTCTCCGCGCCGGCTGGGCGTGGTGCTGGTCGGGCTGATCCTCCTGCTGCTGACCGGGACGCTGGTGTACGCCGCCGTGTACATGCCCGGGGGAGGTTCGGGCTCCTCCGGCAACAGCGCCGACCAGCGGCCCGGCAGCGTGGGCGCGCAGCCGGAGCGACCGCGGGAGCGACCGCGGGAGGAGGCACCGCCGCCGCAGGGGTCCGAGGGCGGGGAGGCAGGTGAGTCCGGCGGGTCCGGGGCCTCGGAGGCACCCGGCAGCGAGCGGCCGCAGGCCGGCGATCCGGTGGAGGGGCTCGACGGCTACGTCCTGCACAAGGACGCGGCCGGCTTCCAGATCGCGCTCCCCGAGGACGCCCGGCGGGCGGGGCCGGACGGCCGGGGACGGACGGTCTTCACACACGGGGACCTCGAGATCGTCGTGGTGCCCGGCCGGGACACCACCGAGAAGTACGGCTCGGACGCGATGGCGTACCTCACCGACGACCAGCGGGAGCTGGACGCCTACCGCGCCGCGGACTGGGCGACCAACTCCGGGATGCGGCGGATACAGGTGGGCCGGACGGTGATGGCCGAGGGCCGGTTCAGCTGGCGCGAGGGCGCGGACAGCACCTACATGTGCGACCGGGCGGTCATCGTCGACGGCCGCTACCACTCGGTGCTGGTCAGGGGGCCGGAGAGCCGGAAGGACGACATCGACCGCGTCTTCGACGCGATCGCCGACACCTACCGCGCCACCGGCTGAGGCCGCGTCCGGCCGGACCTCCGGACGCCCCCGGCCGTTCTCCGGGCCGCCGTCCGCATGCGCGTGCGATCCGCGCCAGTGATCACTGGCGGATTCCGTGAAAAGTGGTTACCGACGGGTACACAGCAGGTTTCCCAAGCCGTACCCTCCCCGGTATGACGGATTCGCCAGGTACCGCCGCCACCAGGGCGGCGCAGACGACGGGCACCGGCCCCGACGCTCCCGCGGCCCCCGCGGTCTCCGCAGCCCCCGCGGCTCCCACGACGTCCGGCGGCAACCCGGTCGCCACCGCTCCCGCCGACGCCCGCACCGCCGCCGACGTGGTGACCGGCGAGCTGGTCGCCCGACTGACCCGGCCTCTGGCGGGCAGCGGCCGCACCGCGTGCCACAGCCCCTTCACCGGAGAGAAGCTGGCCGACCTGCCCGAGTCCACCCCCGCGGACGTCGCCGAGGCCTACGCCCGGGCCCGCGAGGCGCAGCGGGCGTGGGCGGCACGGCCGGTGCGCGAGCGCGCGGCCGTGCTGCTGCGCTTCCACGACCTGCTGCTCGCCCGCCAGTCGGAGGTGCTGGACCTGGTCCAGCTGGAGACCGGCAAGGCGCGGCTGCACGCCCACGAGGAGGTGCAGGCGGTCGCCGTCGCCGCCCGCCACTACGGCCGCAAGGCCCCGGCGTACCTGCGTCCCGTGAACCACACCGGCGCCATCCCGGTCCTCACCCGGGTGCGGGAGCTGCGCCACCCCAAGGGCGTGGTCGGGCAGATCGCCCCGTGGAACTACCCGCTGGAGCTGTCGGTCGGCGACGCGCTGCCCGCCTTCGCCGCGGGCAACGCCGTCGTCATGAAGCCCGACACCGAGACCGCGCTGACCGCCCTGTGGGCGCGCGACCTGCTGATCGAGGCCGGGCTGCCCGCCGACGTCTGGCAGGTCGTGATCGGCGAGGGTCCGGTCGTCGGCCCGGCCGTCGTCGACCACGCCGACTACGTCTCCTTCACCGGCTCCACCCGCACCGGCCGCGAGGTCGCCCAGCGGGCTGCGTTCCGCCTGGTGGGGGCCTCGCTGGAGCTGGGCGGCAAGAACGCCATGCTGGTGCTGGAGGACGCCGACCCCGACAGGGCGGCCGAGGGCGCGGTGCGCGCCGCGTTCTCCTCGGCGGGGCAGCTGTGCATCTCCATCGAGCGGCTCTACGTCCACGACTCGGTCGCCGACGCCTTCCTGGAGCGGTTCACCGCCCGCACCAGGGCGCTGCGCCTGGGCTCGGCCCTGGCCTACGGCGCCGACATGGGATCGCTCGTCTCGCGGCGGCAGCTGGAGAACGTGGTGCGGCACGTGGACGACGCCGTCGCCAAGGGCGCGAAGGTCCTGGCCGGCGGCAGAGCGCGCCCCGACGTCGGCCCGCTGTTCTACGAGCCGACCGTCCTTGAGGGCGTCACCGCCCCCATGGCCGTCTGCGGCGAGGAGACCTTCGGGCCCGTGGTCTCCGTCTACCGCTTCACCGACGAGGACGAGGCGGTCGCGCTGGCCAACGCCACCCCCTACGGCCTCAACTCCAGCGTCTGGACGAAGAACACCCGCCGGGGCCGCGAGATCGCCGCCCGGCTGCGCACCGGCACGGTGAACGTCAACGAGGGCTACGCCGCCGCGTACGGCAGCGTCCAGTCGCCGATGGGCGGCATGGGCGACTCCGGGCTGGGCCGCCGGCACGGCTCGGAGGGCATCCTCAAGTACACCGAGGCGCAGACCGTCGCCACCCAGCGGCTGCTGCCCATGGCCCCGTCGCTCGGCATGGACGACGCGAGGTACGCGGCCTTCATGAGCGCCTCCCTGCGCGCGATGAAGGCGTTCCGCCTCCGCTGACGTCCACCGGCTCGCGCCCCGCCCGCCCGTCCGCCGCATCCGTCCCCGCCCCCATCCCCTTCCGCCTCCTTCCCCGGAACCGATACGCACCACCGGAGGTCCCCGTGTCCCGACCGCAGGACGAAGCAGCACAGCAGCCGTCCGACCCGCCGCGGCCGTACGACTACGACGTGGTCGTGGTCGGTTCCGGCTTCGGCGGTTCGGTGTCCGCGCTGCGGCTGACGGAGAAGGGCTACCGGGTCGGGGTGCTGGAGGCGGGGCGGCGCTTCACCCGCCGGACGCTGCCGAAGAACTCCTGGGACCTGCGGAACTACCTGTGGGCTCCGGCGCTGGGCCTGTACGGCATCCAGCGCATCCATCTGATGGACAAGGTGATGATCCTGGCCGGCGCGGGGGTGGGCGGGGGTTCGCTGAACTACGCCAACACGCTCTACGTGCCGCCGCCGGCCTTCTTCACCGACCGCCAGTGGGGCCGCATCACCGACTGGCAGGAGGAGCTGAAGCCGTACTACGACCAGGCGAAGCGGATGCTGGGAGTGCGGCTGAACCCCACGGTGACGCCGTCGGACGTCCATCTGAAGGCCGCGGCCGGGAAGATGGGCGTGGGCGACACCTTCCACCTGGCGCCGGTGGGCGTCTTCTTCGGCGACGGCGAGGACGCCGGGGGCGAGGTGAGGGCCGCGCCGGGCGCGGAGGCGCCCGACCCCTACTTCGGCGGCGCCGGCCCCTCCCGCCGGGCGTGCACCGAGTGCGGCGAGTGCATGACCGGCTGCCGGCACGGGGCCAAGAACACCCTCACCGAGAACTACCTGTACCTCGCCGAGAAGGCGGGCGCGGTCATCCATCCGATGACCACCGTCACCGAGGTGGCCGAGGACGGCGCCGGGGGCTTCACCGTGACCACGGTGCGCACCGGGAAGCGCCGGGGCGGGCGCACGGTGCTGCGTGCCGGAAAGGTGGTGATCGCCGCCGGCACCTACGGCACCCAGACGCTGCTGCACCGGATGCGCGACGAGGGCCTGCTGCCGCGCATCTCCCCGAGGCTGGGGGAGCTGACCCGCACCAACTCCGAGGCCCTGGTCGGCGCGATGACCTCCCCGCGCCGCTACCGCAGGAAGCACGGGCCGGACGCGGAGCCGGACTTCACCAAGGGGGTGGCCATCACCTCCTCCATCCACCCGAACGACAACACCCACATCGAGCCGGTGCGCTACGGCAAGGGCTCCAACGCCATGGGCGCCCTCTCCGTGCTCCAGGTGCCGTACGGCCGCGCGCCGAGGCCGCTGGCCTTCCTCGCGCACTGCCTGCGCCACCCCGGGCAGGCCGCGCGGATGCTGTCCAACTACCGCTGGTCGGAGCGGACGATCATCGGCCTGGTGATGCAGTCCCTGGACAACTCCCTGACCACCTACCGCAAGCCCAAGGGACTGGGCAAGGGCCTGCTGACGGCGAAGCAGGGCCACGGCGCGCCCAACCCGGACCACATCCCCGAGGGCGCCGAGGCCGCGCGACTCGTCGCCGAGGAGATAGGCGGCTTCCCGGGCACGAACGTCGGCGAGCTGATGGGCACTCCGCTGACCGCGCACTTCCTGGGCGGCTGCCCGATCGGCGCCTCCCCCGAGGAGGGCGTCATCGACCCCTACCACCGGCTCTACGGCCATCCGGGCATCTCGGTCGTGGACGGCTCGGCCGTCTCCGCCAACCTCGGCGTCAACCCGTCGCTGACCATCACCGCCCAGGCCGAGCGGGCGATGTCCCTGTGGCCCAACAAGGGCGAGGCCGACCCCCGCCCCGAGCAGGGCGCCGACTACGTACGGGTGCCCGTGGTGCCTCCCCGGGCCCCGGCGGTGCCCGAGGAGGCGTTCGCGGCGCTGAGGCTGCCGGTGCTGCCGGTCCCGGCCGTCCCGCCGAGGCGGACGGCGCCGGAGGCGGAGACGGCGGGCACGGCGGGCACGGCGGAGGCCGCCGGGGCGGCCGAGGCCTGAGCGAACACGCGAGAGGGGGGAGCGGCCGGGCCGCTCCCCCCTCTCGGCGCGTGTGGCGCGCCCGCACGTTCAGACGGTCACACCGTTCGCGGCGTTCACGCCTTCACAGTCGTCACGCGGCGGCGGAGGTGTCCGCCCCGGCGCCGTTGCGGCGGCGCACGACGTACATCGCACCGGCGCCCAGCGCCACGGCCGCGGCACCCGCGAGACCGAACATCGGCAGCGCGGAGGACGAACCGGTCTCGGCGAGCTGGCCGGCGGTGTCGACCTTGGTGACCTTGTCCGAGCTGATCGGCTTCGCGCCACCGGTCTGCGGCTTGGGCTTGGACTCGCCGGGCTTGGGAGCGGCCGCGCCCTTGCCCAGGACCTCGAAGAAGTAGACCCAGCCGTTGTCGTCGTCGGAGACCCAGCAGCCGCGCTCGTCGGAGTACTCGCCGGCGCCGATGGCGATGCCCAGGGAGTCGGGCACACCGCCGTCGATCTTCATACGCAGCTTGAGGGTGCGCGTCTCCCCGGCGTTCAGCGTGACCGGCTCGAAGTAGCCACCCGCGCCGAGCTCGTCGGCCACGACCTGCCAGGTGCCGGTCTCGGCCTTGTGGACCTCGAGGGTGAAGCCGGCGGAGTAGTCGTTGTTCTCGTCACCGGAGAAGACGGTGATGTACGGCGCGACGTCCTTGATGGCGCCCTTGCCGCTGTTGTGCATCCGGAACTCGAAGTTCTTCCAGCCGGTGCCCGCCACGACGGTGTCGGGGAGACCGACCAGTGAGGTCTTGAGGTCCTCGCTGATGTCGTAGATCTCCTCGCCGTTGTCGTCGACGGCGCACTGGAAGGGAGCCTCCTCCTCGTCCTTGCCCTCGTCGTCGCCCGGGGCGTCGGAGTCCTCCTCGTCCTTGCCCTCGTCGTCGCCGGGGGTGTCGGAGTCCTCCTTCTCGCCCTCGGTCTCGTCGCCGGGGGTGCCGGAGTCCTCCTCCTCGCCGCCGGTCTCGTCGTCCGTGGCGGGGGGCTCGGTGTCCTCGCCCTCGGTCTCGTCGTCCGTGGCGGGGGGCTCGTCACCGTCACCCGTGGCGGGGGGCTCGGTGTCGTCGCCGGTCTCGTCGTCCGTGGCGGGGGGCTCGGTCCCGTCGCCGTCGGCCTCGTCCGTGGCGGGGTTCTCCGTGTTCTCCACGGAGGTGGTCTCGTGGCCGTCGGCGTACGCGGCGGGCGCCGCGATCAGCGCGACGGGGGCGATGACGGCCGTGGCGGCGGCGGCCGCAAGGGCACGGCGAAGCTTCATGGGTACCTCATCTGCTTTGAGGCGAAAAGGAGAGTGAAGGGGCCTTCGCGCAGTCGGCGCGTCGGGCTGGCAGCAGAGTACGGGCGGAGCGGGAGTTTCCGCGGAGGTGTTTCCGGGGCCGTGACCGGCGCCGCATCCGGACCGGCGCGGCATAAGGGGCGGAAGCGAGCAGTTGCCCACTCTCACTCAGGTTTCGGTGTGCCGTATATCACACGAGGCCGTGTTGTTTACGTGGCGAATCCGTGACAGAAGGCCGTACAACCCTTCCGCGTTCTCGTTGGTCGGGGTCGTTCCCGCAGGTGGAAGCGGTGAAGGCGGAACCGCGGAGCGGTCGGTCCCCGGCGTCCCGGGAACCGACCGCTGGGTCGTGACCGGACCGCTGTCCCCTGCCGTCCGGCCACTGCACCGGAGCGAGGTCCCACGACGCCCGGTCCTCACCTCCCGAGGGAGGACGGCGTCTCATCGCTCCGATGCGCTCCCCACGCCTCCGGGCGCCCGGCCGGCTCTGGGGTCGTCAGGTCCAACGACCGTGCCACGCGGCGGTAATGCGCCGTACGGGTGGTCGTTCCCGGTGATGCGGAAGGGAGGCGCGGGAGGGAAAGCCGGCGGCGCGCGGGCCCGGCGGGTTCAGACGCGTCCGCGGCACAGCTCCAGCAGGGTCATGGCCAGGGAGGTGCCCGGCCGGCCCAGCCGCTCGCGGTAGCGGGTGAGGATCTCCATCTCGCGGGAGAGGTTGACCCGGCGTCCGCCCGCGCCGATCCGGGCCTGCTGGATGCGGGCGGAGACCTCCATGCGCTCCCGCACCAGACGGATGATGCGGCGGTCCAGTTCGTCGATCCGCTCGCGGTCCTCAGAGATCCGCTCGTCGGCTCCGGCTCCGGCTCCTGCTCCGGTGGCGGCGGGGGTGGGGGTGGTGGTGGCCATGGCCGTACGTCCCTCCTGGGGTCGTCGCGCCCGCTGCCGGTCGAGCCCCGGGGACACGGCAGGCGCCCCGGGCCTTGACCGGCCCGGGGCGCCTGGGAAGTCGCTCGTCAGTCGTTCACGCAGCGCGCTGGATCCCATGGCGGCCGGCCGGGCCGGTGCCATAGGTAAACCAGAAGCTCTGCGCGAACATGCGGCCCAGTATGCACCGGGAGGCGGAACGGGGTGGGCGGAGGGCCGGATGGTGAGACGGCCGATCGGGTGCACCCCCCCGGTAGACTGGGCTTTCCCAGCCCAGATCCACGCCGAAAGGCAGCCAGCCCCGTGGCATCAGAGCCCACCGAGCCCACCGCGCCCGCCGAGTCCACGGCCGCTCCCGACGCACCGGACACCGTCCTCGTCGTCGACTTCGGCGCGCAGTACGCCCAGCTCATCGCCCGCCGCGTACGCGAGGCCCGGGTCTACAGCGAGGTCGTCCCCTCCACCATGCCGGTGGCGGAGATGCTCGCCAGGGACCCGAAGGCGATCATCCTCTCCGGCGGTCCCTCGTCCGTCTACGCCGAGGACGCGCCCGGCATCGACCGCGCGCTGTTCGAGGCCGGGGTGCCCGTCTTCGGCATGTGCTACGGCTTCCAGCTGATGGCCCAGACGCTGGGCGGCACCGTCGACAACACCGGCCGCCGCGAGTACGGCGGCACGGCCCTGACCGTCACCCGGCCCGGCTCCACCCTCTTCGAGGGCACCCCCGTCGAGCAGTCGGTGTGGATGTCGCACGGCGACGCCTGCTCGGCCGCCCCCGAGGGCTTCGCCGTCACCGCCTCCACCGACGGCGTCCCCGTGGCGGCCTTCGAGGACGACGAGCGCAGGCTCTACGGCGTGCAGTACCACCCCGAGGTGATGCACTCCACGTACGGCCAGCAGGTGCTGGAGCACTTCCTGTACCGGGGCGCGGGCCTGAGGCCGACCTGGACGGCCGCGAACGTCGTCGAGGAGCAGGTCGCGGCCATCCGCGCCCAGGTCGGCACCAAGCGCGCCATCTGCGGACT
Organism: Streptomyces nanhaiensis; assembly: GCF_046614825.1. Taxonomy (NCBI): domain Bacteria; kingdom Bacillati; phylum Actinomycetota; class Actinomycetes; order Kitasatosporales; family Streptomycetaceae; genus Streptomyces; species Streptomyces nanhaiensis. The sequence continues at coordinate 12,060 of NZ_JBKJFM010000116.1, read as the reverse complement.
GTCCGGCGGAGTGGACTCGGCGGTGGCCGCAGCCCTGGTCAACAAGGCCATCGGCGAGCGCCTGACCTGCGTGTACGTGGACCACGGGCTGATGCGCAAGGGTGAGTCCGAGCAGGTCGAGAAGGACTTCGTGGCCGCCACCGGCGTCCAGCTCAAGGTGGTGGACGCCGAGAAGCGCTTCCTGGACGCGCTGGCGGGCGTCTCCGACCCGGAGGAGAAGCGCAAGATCATCGGCCGGGAGTTCATCCGCGTCTTCGAGCAGGCCGCGAGCGAGATCGTCGCCGAGGCCGGCTCCGGCGAGGAGGCCGTGGAGTTCCTGGTGCAGGGCACCCTCTACCCGGACGTGGTGGAGTCCGGCGGCGGCACCGGCACCGCCAACATCAAGTCCCACCACAACGTCGGCGGACTGCCCGAGGACCTCCAGTTCCAGCTCGTGGAGCCGCTGCGCAAGCTGTTCAAGGACGAGGTCCGGATGGTCGGCCAGGAGCTGGGCCTGCCCGAGGAGATCGTCCACCGCCAGCCGTTCCCCGGCCCCGGCCTGGGCATCCGCATCGTCGGCGAGGTGACCAAGGAGCGCCTGGACCTGCTGCGCGAGGCCGACGCCATCGCCCGCGAGGAGCTGACGGCGGCCGGGTTGGACCGCGACATCTGGCAGTGCCCGGTGGTGCTGCTCGCCGACGTCCGCTCCGTCGGCGTCCAGGGCGACGGCCGCACCTACGGCCACCCGATCGTGCTGCGCCCGGTCTCCTCGGAGGACGCGATGACGGCCGACTGGACGCGTCTGCCCTACGAGACGCTGGCCCGCATCTCGACCCGCATCACCAACGAGGTCGCCGAGGTCAACCGCGTGGTGCTGGACGTCACCAGCAAGCCGCCGGGGACCATCGAGTGGGAGTGACGCCCTCCTGAACGTCAACGCCCGTGCCGCCGCTCACCCCTTCGAGCTGCGGCGCGGGCGTTTTCGGGTCGATACGCTGGGGCGAGGCCGAGGATCCCGCCCATGGGAGGAACCATGACCGCCGAGCCGCTGCCCACCTCTTCGTGGCCCGTGCCGCCGCCGGACGGCTACACCGCGGACGATCTCGACCGCATCCCGGACCTCCCGCCCCACACGGAGTTGATCGACGGGAGCCTGGTCTTCGTGAGCCCGCAGAAGTACTTCCACTCGATGGCGGTGGATCTGCTCGTGATGAACCTGCGGCAGCAGGTTCCGGAGGAGCTGCGGGCCTGCCGGGAGATGAGCGTCGTACTGAACGGACGGAACCGGCCGGAGCCGGACGTCATGATCCTCCGGGCGGAGGCGGTCACCGAGGAGGCCGAGGAGACCGGCTTCCGGGCCGAGGACGTCGTACTCGCCGCGGATGTCGTCTCGCCGGACTCGGAGGAGCGGGACCGCAAGCGCAAGCCGCAGCTCTACGCGGAGGCGGGCATCCCGCACTTCTGGCGGATCGAGAAGGGGACGGGACGCCGCCCGGTCGTCTACGTCTTCGAGCTGGAGCCCGCGACGCGCGGCTACGTGCCCACCGGCATCCACCACGACCGGCTGAAGCTCACCGTCCCCTTCGACATCGACATCGACCTCACCGCGATCGACCGGCTGTAGACCGGTCGGCCGCGGACCGGCCGGTCACCCGGTCCTGGTCATCACCGAGTCGTAGCCACCGCCGCCGGGGTAGACCCAGGCGCCGGCCAGCGTGTCGCCCGAGGCGTCGAAGGTGCCCCGGAAGTACGCGGGTGAGCCCTTCTCGCCGGCCCAGATGGTCAGGGTGTCCCCGTCGAGCTCGTAGACGTAGTCGAAGGTGTTGCCCTGGCTGTCGTGGAAGCGGGAGCGGATGTCCTCGCCCGGCTCCTCCGCGCCGAAGGGCTTCTCCCGGCCGATCACCTCCAGCCCTGTGACGCGCTGCCCGTACTGCTCCAGCTCGACCTCCTGGAGGAGGAAGAAGCCGCCCTCCATCCACCGGTAGACGACGGTGCCCTCAGCGCCGCCGGTCACTCGCCAGGAGCCGGTCAGCCGGTCCAGCGCCCTGAGTTCCTTGTCGGGCCGGGGGGCCGGGGCGCCGCCGGTGCTCTCCGTGTGCTCGGCGTTCTCCGTCATGCTCGTTCCTTTCCACCGTTGTGTCACGGAGTGTCCGCATCTCCGCGATGCCACCCGTATGACGGAGGGTGAGAGAGAAAGGAATCGGTCCGCGAAAGTGATGCGGGTCACGCCGTTGTCTCCGCAGGGCGGGCGGTCAGGCCGAGCCCGGCGGCGGGCAGCGCCTCCGGGCCGAAGGTGGTGATCTCGGCGATCAGGCCGTCCTCGACGCACAGGACGTCGATGTTGACCGCCGTGTACACGTCCTCGCCGGGGCGCCGTACGTAGTTCGCCACCGCGGGCTGCCGGTTGACCGCCAGCGGGACGCAGTGCCAGTCGCCCCACGTCCGGTCGCCCTCCAGGACCGGCCGCCACATGTCGAGGATCGCGGCGCGTCCGTCGAACACCAGGTGGGCGGGCGGCATGGTCTGGCGGGCGTCCTCGCGCAGCAGCGCGGCCAGTTCCCGCATGTCGCCCCGGCGGGACGCGGTGACGTATCGCCGGAGCAGGGCACGTTCGGACTCACCGGGAGCCGTGGCGGCCCGCCACTGCGTACGCCGCTCGGGCAGCTTCTCGCGCAAGGTGGCGCGGGCGCGCTGGAGGGCGCTCTTGACCGAGGCGGTGCTCATCTCCAGGGCCTCGCCGGTCTCCGGCGCGGACCAGCCGGCCACGTCCCGCAGGATCAGTACCGCCCGCTGCCGGGGCGGGAGGTGCTGGATCGCGGCGAGGAAGGCCAGTTCGACCGTCTCCCGGGCGATCGCCGCCGCCTCCGGATCGCCGCCGGCCGGCCCGGCGAGGTCCAGCAGCCGGTCCGGGTACGGCTGCAGCCAGGTGACCTCCGCCGTCGCGGAACGAGCGGACCCTCCCGTGCTGTCCACTGCCGCCGTGATCTCCCGCCTGCGGGCCGGTCCGTCCAGGGCGTCGAGGCAGGCGTTGGTGGCGATCCGGTAGAGCCAGGCGCGGAACGGCGCCCGGCCCCGGAAGGTCTCCCGATGGCGCCAGGCACGCAGCAGCGTCTCCTGGACCATGTCCTCGGCGTCGGTGAAGGAGCCGAGCATCCGGTAGCAGTGCACCCGCAACTCGTGGCGGCAGGACTCGGCGAGTTCGGCGAACGCCGCCTCGTCCCCGGTCCGGACCGCCTCTGCGGTCCGCTCCCCGGCCGCCTGCCGTACGTGCTCCGTGCTCTCCGGACTCTCCACGTCGCCCCCCTGTCCCCGCGCGGTCGCCTTCCGTCCCGACGTTAGTACGCGAGCCTCCGTCAACTCCGGTGCTACTACTCACCCCTTCGAGCGGCGGCGCGGGCGTTTGCGGCAAGTCGCAGATGAGGGCTGATCACCATGGCGGCATGGACGATGTGGCGACCGCAAACGGAGTCGACGACGAGCCGTTCCCCGAGTGGCTGCGGCCCCCGCACCGGGGCTTCACCGTCGACGACCTCTTCCGCCTGACCGACCTCCCGTCCCACACCCAGCTCGTCGACGGCGCCCTGGTCTTCCGCGCCCGGCAGAGCGCGTACCACTCACTGGCCAACTCCCTGCTGGTGGAGGGCCTGCGCCGCACCTGCCCGGCACATCTGCGGGTGCGGCGGGAGATGGTCGTGGTGCTCGGCCCCGGGCAGGCGCCCGAGCCGGACGTGTCCGTGCTCCGCGCCGAGGCCGTGCGCGGGCTGGAGGCCAACCGCTACGACGCCCGGGACGTGGTGCTGGCCGTGGAGACCGTCGCCCCCGACTCGGCGATCCGCGACCGCGAACGCAAACCCCAGCTCTACGCGCGTGCGGGCATCCCGCACTTCTGGCTGGTGGAGGAGGGCACGGGCCGCCGTCCGGTGGTCCACGTCCACCGGCTCGACCCGGGAGCGGGGGCGTACGTCCTCACCGGCGTCCACGAGGGGCGGCTGACGCTCTCGGCGCCGTTCGGCATCGACATCGACCTCACCGCGATCGACCGGCTGTAGCCCGTGCGCGGTCTGCCCGCGAGCCGTCCCGGGGCCGTTGTCAGTGGCCGCCGTTAGCTTCTCCCCTGACACGTGATCAGCCCGAGCGGTTCCGGAGGGAAGCAGTCATGCGCAGGTTCAAGCTCCAGGTCCAGGTGAGCGTCGACGGCTACATGGCCGGCCCGAACGGAGAGATGGACTGGATGACGTTCCCCTGGACCGACGACATCGGCGCCTACATCGACGCGCTCACCAGGCCGGTCGACCACATCGTGCTGGGCCGCCGCCTCGCCGAGGGGTTCATCCCGGCCTGGGCCGCCGGGCCCGAGGGCGAGACCGAGGAGACCATCGCCTGGATGAACGGCACGCCCAAGACCGTGATCTCCGACTCCCTGACCGAGTCGCCCTGGGAAGGCGTCGCGGTCGCCGGCGGTGACCTCACCGAGACGGTCAACCGGCTGAAGGCGCGACCGGGCGGGGACATCATCACCTACGGGGGCGGCACCCTCGTGCGGAACCTGATCGCCCGGGACCTGCTCGACGAACTCCACCTGTTCGTCAACCCCGTCGCGCTCGGCACCGGGATGCCCGTCTTCCCCGACACCGGCTCCCACCACCGCCTCAGCCTCGTCACCGTCCGGCCGTTCGACTGCGGGATCACCGCGCTGCACTACGAGCCGAAGCGCTCCTGACCCCGGCGGGCGGAGGGGAGCCGCCGGGGTCGCCGCAGGGGACGAGGGCCGTACGGTGGTCACGGCGGGGACGGTGGCCACCGCGGCCACGCCGGGAACGGGCGCGGAGCCCGGCGGAGAGTCCGCCTCCCGGTCACGACCACGCGCCGGCCGCCGCGGCCCGGGAGGCGTAGGCGCCGAAGTCGGACGGTTCCCGTCCGAGCACCCGCCGCACTCCGTCGCCTGGCTCGGCGAGGTGGCCGGCGCGCATCGCGGCGAACATCGCGTCGAGTTCCTCGGCGGCCTCCTCCGGCACACCCTCGGCCAGGAGTTCGGCCCGGTACTCCCGCGGTGTGAGCTCCTCGTAGCGGATGGGCCGGACCGCGGGCCCGGGAGGCCTCACACCAGACGGCGGGCCGTGGCCCAGCGGGTGAGTTCGTGGCGGTTGGAGAGCTGGAGCTTGCGCAGCACCGCCGAGACATGGCTCTCGACGGTCTTGACCGAGATGAACAGCTGCTTGGCGATCTCCTTGTAGGCGTAGCCGCGCGCGATCAGGCGCAGCACCTCGCGCTCGCGCTGGGTGAGGCGGTCCAGGTCCTCGTCCACCGGCGGGGCGTCGGTGGAGGCGAAGGCGTCCAGGACGAAGCCCGCCAGGCGCGGGGAGAACACCGCGTCGCCCTCGGCGACCCGGAAGACGGCCCGGACCAGGTCCGCGCCGGTGATCGTCTTGGTGACGTAGCCGCGGGCGCCGCCGCGGATGACGCCGATGACGTCCTCGGCCGCGTCCGAGACCGACAGGGCCAGGAAGCGCACCGGATGCTCGGGGTCGGCCATCAGCGTGGCGCTGCGGCGCAGCACCTCCACCCCGCCGCCACCGGGCAGGTGGACGTCGAGCAGGACGACGTCGGGCCGGGTCGCGGTGATGACGGTGACCGCCTGGTCCACGTCGGCGGCCTCGCCGACGACCTCGACCCCGGTCTCGGCGGTGTTCCCGATCTCCGCCTGGACGCCCGTGCGGAACATCCGGTGGTCGTCCACCAGGACCACCCGCGCCCGGTGCTGCTCCCGGTGCTGCTCCTCGTTCATGCTTCCGCCCTCATGTGTCCGCCCTCTCCATCTCCAGCTCCACCACCGTGCCGCCCTCGGGGGCGGAACGCAGCACCGCCGTACCGCCGTTGCGCCGCATCCGGCCGATGATCGACTCCCGTACGCCCATCCGGTCCGGCGGCACCGAGTCCAGGTCGAAGCCGGGACCGTGGTCGCGCACCGAGACGAAGACCGTACGTCCCTCGACCTCGGCGAAGACCTGCACCGGGCCGCCCTCGCCACCGTACTTGGCGGCGTTGACCATCGCCTCCCTGGCGGCCTGGAGCTGTGCGGCCAGCCTCTCGTCCAGCGGGCAGTCGCCGACGCAGACCACCTCCACCGGCACCCCGTGGTGGTCCTCCACCTCGGCGGCCGCCGCCCGCACCGCCTCGGCCAGGGTGTCCGGCTCCTCCTCCTCGTCCCTGCCCGTGCCGCTCGGCCTGTAGAGCCAGGCCCGCAGCTCGCGCTCCTGGGCGCGGGCGAGGCGGGCCACCTCGCGGGGGTTGTCCGCGTTGCGCTGGATCAGGGTGAGGGTGTGCAGGACGGAGTCGTGGACGTGGGCGGCCACCTCGGCCCGCTCCTGCGCCCGGATGCGCATCAGCCGCTCCTCCGACAGGTCCTGGGTGAGGCGGACCAGGTACGGGCCGGCCAGCAGCGCCGTACCGACCAGCAGCGCCAGCGACGCCTGGAGCACCGTGCCCAGATGCGGGCCCAGGCCCCGGGTGACGGCGAAGCCGGTGATGCCCACGCCGACCAGGAGGGCGCCGGCCGCGCTGCGGGCGATGGGCAGCAGCCGCCTGCGGCGGCTGACCTCCGCCCAGTGGGCCCGCCGGGAGTTGTCCGCCTGCCGCCAGACGACGGCCACGCCGATCCCGGCCACCAGCAGCGGCCAGACGTAGGCGTTCGCCTCGCCGAACTGGAGGTTGGAACCCAGCGCTCCCAGCGCCACGACCAGGACCAGCACCGCCAGGAGCTGGCCCTTGTCGGGCCTGCGGACGTGCCGTGGCCCGTCCGTCCTCCTGGGCGCGGCCTCGACGCCGCCCGCGCCCAGCGGCACGAAGAACCAGAAGGCGGCGTACAGCAGGGCGCCCAGACCGTTGGTCATGAACAGTACGAGGAAGACGATCCGCACCCAGGAGACCGGAACGCCCAGGTGCCCGGCCAGGCCGCGTGCGACACCGCCGAGCAGCCGTCCCTCGGAGCTGCGGTAGAGCCTGCGCAGCGGCGGGGACTCGGCGGCGGGGGGCGGGGCGGTGGTGGTCACGCCACGATCGTCACACGGACGGGTGGCGCGGGGCATCAGGGTCGGTCCCTGATCCGGCCCGGAGAACTCAGGGTCGCCTCCGGGACGCCCCCTGATGTCCGGGGGCGGGCGGCACGCCACCATGGTCCCCATGAAGGACGCCCAGCCGCCCGCCGGCGAGCCCCAGCCGGACGCGCCGGACGCGCCGGAGACTCCGGAGGCCGGAGCGCGGCTCACCCGCAGCCGCCGGCACAAGGTCGTCGCCGGGGTCTGCGGCGGCCTGGGCCGCCACTACGGACTGGATCCGGTGATCTTCCGTGTGCCGCTGGCCGTGCTGTCGGTCGTCGGCGGTCTCGGCCTGCTCTTCTACGGCTTCGCCTGGCTGCTCGTCCCGCTGGAGGGCGAGGACGAGAACGAGGGGCGGCGGCTGCTGACGGGCCGGGTGGAGGGCACCACGCTGAGCGCGGTGCTGTGCGCGCTCGTCGGCAGCGGGCTGTTCCTGACCTCGCTGGGCAGCGGTACCGGTGGGACGCAGACGTTCTCCGTGCTGCTGGCCGGATCCGTCGCGGGCGCGGCCTACTGGTCCCGGCACCGGCGCCGCGCCGCGACCGTGGAGGAGCAGGGGGGCCCGGCCGATCCGGTGGCGGCGCACGCCGTCGCCGACGCGCCCCCCGAGGCTCAGGCCCCGCCCGCGCCGGCCGGGCCGTCGTGGTGGCGCGAGCCGCTGACGAAGGACGGGCCGCCGCAGGCGCCGCGGGACACCGGGTACCTGTGGGGGCCGGAGGACGAGCCCTCCGTCGGCCCGTACGCGAGCGCGCCCCCGTACGCGGAGGAGGCGCCCGGCGGGAACGGGGGCGGGGACGGGGACGGTGGCGGCCCGGAGCGCTCCGGTGCGCCGCGCGGGCGCAGACCGATCGGCGGCCCGCTCTTCCTGCTCGCTCTGGCCGCGGCGGTGATCGGCGCCGCCGCCGTCTGGCACACGCAGCCGCTGGGCGTCGCGCTCTCCGTGGGCCTCGGCTCGGCGCTGGGCGTCTTCGTCCTGGGCGCGCTGGTCAGCGTCTTCTACGGGCGGATCGGCGGGGGGACGTTCTTCGCGATCATGTGCACCGGCCTGCTGCTGGCGGGTTCGATGCTGCTGCCGAGGGACATCAGCACCGACTGGGCCGACCGGGCGTGGAGCCCGGCGAGTGCCGCCGCGGTCGAGGATCGGTACGAACTGGGCACCGGCTCGGCCCTGCTCGACCTGTCGGAAGCGGGTCCGGGCGAGGGCCGGACGCTGAGCACGGTGCTGGACCTGGGCGCGGGCGAGGCGCGGATCATGGTCCCCCACGACACCGAGGTGGAGCTGACCGTCGACGTGGGCGTCGGAGGCTACCGGCTCGCCGGGCTGCCCGGGGACGGCGGCTGGGGGACCGCGCAGGGCGGCGGGATCGGAATCGCCGAGCGGCGCACACTGCCCCCGGCCGAGGACGGCGGCCCGGGCGGCACGCTGCGGCTGACCGTCCGTGTCGGGGTGGGCGAGGTCGTGATCGTGCAGCACCGGCAGGACGGGGCGGCCGGGGAGGGGGACGGCTCCAAGGGGCCGGAGAAGCCCGAGGAGCCGGAGAAGCCCGAGGAGCCGGAGAAGCCCGAGAAGCCCGAGGAGCCGGGGGAACCGGGAGAGGGGCCGGTGAAGGAGCCGGCCGGGAGCGCGGGCGGTGAGGCGGCACGTGCCCGGCCACCGGCCGGCCGTCAGCCGGACGGGCTGCGGAACGAACCCCGGACCGTGTACTCGCCGCCCGCCGCCGCGGCGGCGGTCGCGGTGTAGCCGTCGCCCGCCGCCTCCCGCGCACCGGCCGCATGGTCGTACTGGGCGGCGAAGACGTGGCGTCCGGCGGGGACCGTCCGGCCCTCCTTCAGCGTCCAGCGGTAGACCAGCGCACCGCCGGTCTCGCGTGCGGTGACGGTGAAGTCGGCCTCGGGCAGGGTCCGCCAGCTCCCGGTGTGCCGTACGCCGCCGGTCTGGGCGATCCGCACCTCCAGGACGAGCGAGGTGAGGGGCTCGCGGGTGGTGAGGGTGACGTTGCTCTGCGCCCAGTAGGCGTTGCTGTGGGGGTCGACGGCGCCCTCGGACCGCAGGGGCCCGCTGCCCGGCGCGTCCGTGACCCGCCCGGTGGGGGAGGGGTGTGCGGCGTCCGGGTCCGGCGGCGCCGGGAGCGGGGCGGTGGCCACATCCCGCGCCGGGCCGTCCTCGCGCACCAGGGAGGTGAGGGTGTGGGCGCCGGCCAGGAGCGCCGCGGTCGAGGCCACGGCGACGAGGGCGACCCGGGGCCGCGACACGCCGCGCACCCGGACGCGGAAGCGGCCGGGTGCGTCGTCCGGCCCGGCGGAGACGGCGTGGCTCACCCGTGCGTACATGCGCGCCCGGTCCGGCCGGTAGGAGCCGGCCTCTTCCCGCAGCATTTCGTGCAGGGGGTCCATCGATTCAGTGCTCTCTTCCCACCAGTTCGCCGGCGGCCTGTGTGCCCAGCAGCCGGCGCAGTTCCGCCATGCCCTTGGAGGTCTGGCTCTTGACGGTACCCACCGACACCCCGAGGGCGAGCGCGGTCTCCTTCTCGGAGAGGTCGAGGGCGTGACGGAGCACCACGCAGGCGCGTTTGCCGAGGGACAGCCTCGCCAGGGCCGTCCGCACGTCCACGACGGCGGCCACGTCCGGATCGTCCGCCCGCTCGGAGCGGTGGAGGCGGAACAGGGCGATGCGGCGCCGCTCGCGCACCGCGCCGCGGATGCGGGAGCGGGCCTTGTTGGCGACGACGCCGCGGGCGTAGGCGACCGGGTGGTCGGCGCGGCGCACGCGGTCCCAGCGGTGCCAGAGTTCGGCCAGCGCGTCCGCGGCCAGGTCCTCGGCCGTGTCCGAATCACCCGTCAGCATGTAGGCGAGGCGGGCGAGTTCGGCGTGGTGGTGCTCGAAGAAGTCATGGAACTCGGCCGACGCGTCGTCCAGGACCATGGCGAGCCTCCGTTTGGTGTGCTCATGCCCGGCGTGGGGCGCTGAGCATAGTAACCGCTTGCGAAACCTTGTTGCGTAAGTCCGCGGATCCCTGCCGCACCGGTGCGGGGAAAACTTCCTCCCGGCGGCAACCTCCCGGGCCCCGGCGGCGACAGAAGGCTGCAAGCAAGCCCCCACGAGAGTCGGAAACCCCCTATGAACCAGAGAACCCAGCAGCGCGGCGGCCACCGCAGGCGGTTCACCCGCCGCCGTACCGTCGCGGCCCTGACCGCCGCCGTGGCGACGGGAGCGGCGGTCGCCACCGGCGCCGTGCTGACGTCGTCGGCAGGTGCCGCCGCCACCTGGCCGACCGCCAAGGGCACCCGGGCGGTCTCCTCCACCATCGAGGTGTCGGGCACCCTCGACGGCGGCATGAAGCGCTACTACGGCAGCGGCGAGCTCGGCGGCGACGGCCAGGACGAGGGCCAGGACCCGGTCTTCAAGCTGAAGGACGGGGCCGTCCTGAAGAACGTGATCCTCGGCGCACCCGCCGCCGACGGCGTGCACTGCACGGGCAGCTGCACCCTGCAGAACGTGTGGTGGGAGGACGTCGGCGAGGACGCCGCCACCTTCAAGGGCACCTCGGCCTCGGCGAGGTACACCGTCACCGGCGGCGGCGCCCGCAAGGCCTCGGACAAGGTCTTCCAGTTCAACGGCGCGGGCACGCTGACGGTGAGGAACTTCGACGTGGCCGACTTCGGCAAGCTGGTGCGCGCCTGCGGCAACTGCGGCAAGCAGTACACCCGGCACGTCGTCGTCGACGGTGTGACGGTCACCGCGCCCGGCAAGTCGCTGGTCGGCATCAACAGCAACTACGGGGACACCGCCACCCTGCGGAACGTCACGATCACCGGCGACTCCAAGAAGAAGATCACGCCGTGCGAGCGCTACCAGGGCAACAGCAGCGGCAAGGAGCCCTCCAGGATCGGCAGCGGTCCGGACGGGAGGCACTGCCTCTACTCCGCCTCCGACATCACCTACCGGTGAGCCGCCGCTGAACAGCCGCTGAAACGATCCCCTCCGCCCGTCCGCGCCCGCCGGTTCCCCTCCCGGCGGGCGCGGACGCGGTCTCCGGTCCGGTCAAGGCCGTTCCGTTCCGTTCCGGTCCGGCCCGGTTCAGTCCAGGACGTCGATGGAGTAGCGGTTGGTCTCCACACCCGCCGCGGTGATCACCTGCACCTCGACCCGGCCGGGCTCGACATCCACCGGCACGGGGACGGTCAGCACGGTGTCGGCCGGGTTGGCGAAGCCCCCGGCCACCGGGACCAGCGGCACGTGGACGTGGACGGTGCCGATGCGCACCGTCGTCCGGGCCAGCCGGTCCGGCGCCTCCGCACCGGGCGGCACGAAGCCCGAGCCGCGGATCTCGATGTCGTCGCCGGTGCGGATGGGCGCGTCCAGGTCGCCCACCTCGCGGGAGCGGACGACGGACAGGATGACGGGCCGGCCGCCCTCGGAGTACTTCCCGGCCAGGTACGTCAGCGCCGAGATCGCCACCAGCAGCGCCAGGCCCCAGGGCAGGTCCGGCAGTTCGCCCGGCCGGCGGGCCAGCCGTACGGCCGCGAGGACCGCCGCCACCGAGCACACCGCCACGTACTGCACGTCCGTGAAGGAGCCGTGCCCGCCGTCGTCGGTGAGCAGGTCGGCGGCGCGCGGCCGGTCGGCGCGCACCTTCTGCAGCCGTTGCGCCCGCACCCGCAGTACGACGGTCCGGCGCACGGTGACGGCGACCGCGCAGCACAGGGCGAGGACGGTCAGCAGCCCGGCGCCCCGCCCCAGGTCCAGTCCGGCGAGCAGCCGGGCACGCGCGTCCGCGCCGGGCGCGAGGGCCAGTCCGGCGGCGACGGCCAGTACGGAGTACGAGGCCAGCAGCACCCAGACGGCGGCGACCGTGCGCGAGGTGGACAGCCGTCCGTCCTCGCCGGTCACCGGAGCCAGCACCCCGCCGCGCGCCCGGTGCAGCCGGGCGGCGGCGGTCAGCGTGGCCGCGCACACCAGCGCGGCGGCCAGTGCGGCGGTGCGCCC
>NZ_JBKJFM010000115.1:0-20690 GCF_046614825.1 Streptomyces nanhaiensis | reverse complement strand
GCGGATCCCGCCCCGCCGGCACCAGGCCCCGCACCCGCTCAACCACCTGCCGCAGATGCTCCGGCGTCGTCCCGCAACACCCCCCCACCAACGACAACCCGTACTCGCGGACAAACCCCTCCTGCGCGTCCGCCAGGCCCTCGGGGCCGAGCGGGAAGTGGGCGCCGTCCGCGGTCAGGATGGGCAGGCCCGCGTTCGGCATGCACAGCAGCGGGATGCGGGCGTGGCGGGCCAGATACCGCAGATGCTCGCTCATCTCCGCCGGACCGGTCGAGCAGTTCAGGCCGATCATGTCGATGCCCAGCGGCTCCAGCGCACACAGCGCCGCCCCGATCTCACTGCCCAGCAGCATCGTGCCGGTCGTCTCGAACGCCAGTGAGCACAGCAGCGGCACTTCGACGCCGATCGTTTCCATCGCCCGCCGCGCCCCCAGCACCGCCGCCTTGGTCTGCAGCAGATCCTGGGTGGTCTCCACCAGCAGCGCGTCCGCCCCACCCGCCAGCAGCCCCTCGGCATTGGCCTGATAGCCGTCGCGGATGGTGGTGTAGTCGATGTGGCCGAGGGTGGGCAGCTTGGTGCCCGGCCCCATCGACCCCAGCACCCACCGCTGCCGCCCGTCCCTCCCGGTGAACGCGTCCGCCGCCTCCCGCGCGATCCGCGCCCCGGCCTCGGACAGCTCCCCCACCCGGCCGGCGATGTCGTACTCCGCCAGCGCCGCGAAGTTCGCCCCGAAGGTGTTGGTCTCCACACAGTCCACCCCCACCGCGAAGTACGCCTCGTGCACCGAGCGCACGATGTCCGGCCGGGTGACGTTGAGGACCTCGTTGCAGCCCTCCAGCTGCTGGAAGTCCTCCAGCGACGGATCGGCCGCCTGCAGCATCGTGCCCATCGCCCCGTCCGCCACCACCACCCGCGACGCCAACGCCTCACGCAGCAGCTGGGACCTCGGTCCGGCCGCGGTCACGGCAGCTCCCTCAGGTGCGGGACGACCTGGGCCGCTGCCGTTGTTCCGTAGGAGGTGCGCATCCTGGAGAGGATGGACTCGCGGTAGAGCCGGTACTCCTGCGTACCGATGTAGTCGAGGGCGGTCGCGGCGACGGTGCAGCCGAACTGCGCCGCGACCCGGCCCGGCAGGTTCCAGGACATGCCCGCGACGAATCCCGCCCGGAAGGCGTCACCGACACCTGTCGGATCGACGACGCCCTCGACCGGCACCGCCGGGATCTCGATGTCGGGCCGGCCCTTCCGCCGGAGGCGGACGCCCGCGTCGCCCAGTGTCGTGATCCAGCACCCGACGCGGTCGAGGATCTGGGGTGTGCTCCAGCCGGAGCGCTCCTGGAGCAGCGCCGCCTCGTACTCGTTGCCGAACAGCCAGCGTGCGCCTTCGAGGAGTCGCCGGACCTCGTCCCGCTCGAGTCTGGCCAACTGCTGGGAGGGGTCGGCCGCGAAGGGGACGTTCAGGGCCCGGCAGGTGTCGGTGTGCCGGATCATCGCCTCGGGGTCGTCGGGTGAGATCACGACGAGGTCGAGGCGGCCCACCCGGGCGATCACCCGGCGCAGGTCGATGGTGCGGGCCTCCGCCATGGCACCGGCGTAGAAGGTGGCGATCTGGTTCTGCACCCGGTCGGTCGTGCAGACGAACCGGGCCGTGTGCAGGCTCTCGCTGATGTGCACCGAGTCGGTGTCGATTCCGTGTTCCTTGAGATGGAGGCGGTACGGCTCGAAGTCGCCGCCTGCCGCGCCGACGAGCACGGGGCGCAGGCCCAGCAGCCCCAGTCCGTAGCAGATGTTCGCGGCCACTCCCCCGCGGCGGACTTCGAGCCGGTCGGCCAGGAAGGACAGCGATACCCGGTCCAGCCGTTCGGCCAGGAGTTGGTCGGTGAAGACCCCGGGGAAGGTGAGCAGGTGGTCGGTGGCGATCGAACCGGTTACAGCTGTTCGCACGGCGCTGTCCCCCTTTTCCGTCGGTTCCGTCAGTTCCGGCAGCCGGCCGCGGCGCGCAGCGGCCGGGCCCGGTCGGTGCGCTCCCAGGTGAAGTCGGGCAGCTCGCGGCCGAAGTGGCCGTAGGCGGCCGTCTGGGCGTAGATCGGGCGCAGCAGGTCCAGGTCGCGGATGATCGCGGCCGGGCGCAGGTCGAAGACCTCGGAGATGGCCTGCTCGATCCGCTCGGGCTCCACCGTGGCCGTGCCGAAGGTCTCCACGAACAGGCCCACCGGCTCGGCCTTGCCGATGGCGTAGGCCACCTGCACCTCGCAGCGGGCCGCCAGCCCGGCGGCCACCACGTTCTTGGCCACCCAGCGCATCGCGTAGGCGGCCGAGCGGTCCACCTTGGAGGGGTCCTTGCCGGAGAACGCGCCGCCGCCGTGGCGGGCCATGCCGCCGTAGGTGTCGATGATGATCTTCCGGCCGGTCAGGCCCGCGTCGCCCATCGGGCCGCCGATCTCGAACCGGCCGGTGGGGTTGACCAGCAGCCGGTACCCGTCGGTGTCCAGCTTGATCCCGTCCTCGACCAGCCCCGCCAGCACGTGCTCGACGACGAACTCGCGGATGTCCGGGGCCAGCAGCGAGTCCAGGTCGATGTCGGAGGCGTGCTGGGAGGAGACCACCACGGTGTCCAGCCGCACCGCCTTGTCGCCGTCGTACTCGATGGTCACCTGCGTCTTGCCGTCCGGGCGCAGGTAGGGGATCGTGCCGTTCTTGCGGACCTCGCTCAGCCGCCGCGACAGGCGGTGGGCCAGGTGGATCGGCAGCGGCATCAGCTCGGGCGTCTCGTCGCAGGCGTAGCCGAACATCAGGCCCTGGTCGCCGGCGCCCTGCCGGTCCAGCTCGTCCTCATCGCCCTCCACCCGGGTCTCGTAGGCGGCATCCACGCCCTGGGCGATGTCGGGGGACTGCGCCCCGATGGAGACCGACACCCCGCACGAGGCGCCGTCGAAGCCCTTCTTGGAGGAGTCGTAGCCGATGGCCAGGACCTTGTTGCGCACCAGGGTGGGGATGTCGGCGTAGGCGGCGGTGGTGACCTCGCCGGCCACGTGCACCAGACCGGTGGTGATCAGCGTCTCCACCGCGACCCGGGAGGTGGGGTCCTGCTCCAGCAGGGCGTCGAGGATGGTGTCGCTGATCTGGTCGGCGATCTTGTCGGGGTGGCCCTCGGTCACGGACTCCGAGGTGAACAGGCGGCGGGACACATCGCTCCCTGGGTTTGCAGCGGCTGCTGGCTGACTTGGTGTGCGGATCCGGTCGTCGGGCTGGCCCGAGCGCGGTCCGCCGTCAGTTTATCCGCAGCTCATCGCGGATCCGCCAGGACGTCTCGCACTCCGACACACGTCCAACGTGCCACAGGGTTCCCGCGGAGGGGAGGGGCCGCGCCCGGAAGAGGCCCTCCGCCCTGGTGGCGCGGTGGTGCGGCCCTCCCGCAGCGGAGGTCACCCGGCGTTCAGCATGTGGACGACCGCGTCCCACACCGTGTCGGCGAGTGCCTCCTTGGGGCCGTGCGGCACGTGTGTCTCGCTGCCGTCCGCGCCCAGGACGACGGCCTCGTTCTCCTCCGCGCCGAAGGTCTTGTCCTCCCCCACCTCGTTGACGACCAGCAGATCGCACCCCTTGCGGGCGAGCTTGGCCCGGCCGTTGGCCAGGACGTCGTCGGTCTCGGCCGCGAAGCCGACGACCACCTGTCCGGGGCGGGGGCGGGCGGCCGAGAGCTCGGCGAGGACGTCGGGGTTGCGGACCAGGTCGACCGGCTCCGGCTCCCGCCCCTCCCGCTTCTTGATCTTCCCCTGGGCGTAGCGGGCGGGCCGGAAGTCGGCCACGGCCGCGGCCATGACCACCGCGTCCGCGTCCTCGGCGGCCTTCAGCACCGCCTCCCGCAGCTGTACGGCGGTGCCCACCGGCACCACGTCCGCGCCGGCCGGGTCGGGCAGGGCGGTGTTGGCGGCCACCAGGGTCACCCGCGCGCCGCGTGCCACCGCGGTGCGGGCCAGGGCGTACCCCTGCCGGCCCGAGGAGCGGTTGCCCAGGAAGCGGACCGGGTCCAGCGGCTCGCGGGTGCCGCCCGCGCTGATCACGACGTGCCGTCCGGCCAGGTCGCGCCCGGCCGCGGCGCCGCGGGCCAGGACCCGGCGGCAGACCTCGAAGATCTCGCCGGGGTCGGGCAGGCGGCCCTTGCCGGTGTCCTTTCCGGTCAGCCGTCCGACGGCGGGCTCGATGACGACCGCGCCGCGGCGGCGCAGGGTGGCCACGTTCTCGGCGGTGGCGGGGTGCTCCCACATCTCGGTGTGCATGGCGGGCGCGAAGACCACCGGGCAGCGGGCGGTGAGCAGGGTGTTGGTCAGCAGGTCGTCGGCGAGGCCGTGAGCGGCCCGGGCGAGGGTGTCGGCGGTGGCGGGCGCGACGACGACCAGGTCGGCCTCCTGCCCGATGCGCACGTGCGGGACCTCGTGGACGTCCTCCCACACCCCCGTGGTCACGGGGTTGCCCGACAGCGCCGCCCAGGTGGGCTCGCCGACGAACCTCAGCGCCGACCCGGTCGGCACCACCCGCACGTCGTGGCCGGACTCCGTCAGCCTCCGCAGCAGTTCGCACGCCTTGTAGGCGGCGATGCCGCCGCTGACCCCCAGGACCACCCTGGGCTTGCCTGACCTGTCCATCCCTCGCCTCTCCCCGGCTCGGCGGCCCGCCGGCCGCTCCGCTCACTCCCGGCTCACTGTCCGGCTCGCTGTCGCGCGCCGTCGGCGGGCGCGTCGGGGACGCTTCCGCCGGTACCCATGACACACCACGGGCCCGGCAGTCGCGCTGCCGGGCCCGTGGCGGTGGTGATGGTGCCGTCGTGCGGCCGGCCGGCCGCCGTGGGCGGCCGGGGCCTCACTGCGCCGGGTTGTCGACGGCCTCGGAGGTCAGCAGGCCCGCGTTGATCTCGCGGAGCGCGATCGACAGCGGCTTCTCGTGGACGTGGGTGTCCACCAGCGGGCCGACGTACTCCAGCAGGCCCTCGCCGAGCTGCGAGTAGTAGGCGTTGATCTGGCGCGCGCGCTTGGCGGCGTAGATCACCAGGCTGTACTTCGAGTCGGTGGCTTCGAGCAGCTCATCGATCGGCGGGTTGATGATGCCCTCGGGCGTGTTGATGGAAGAGGACACGCTCTACCTTCCGCTGCGGTGGATAAGACGGGCAGTGATCCGGCCGGGCCCCGGTGCGGGAAGCCTCCTGCCGGTGTCCCGGGATCCGGCGGCTGTCCTGCCCGGCCCCCCGGTGACGACTCCGGCGACGATCACGAAACCTTCATCAAGGCTAGCAGCTCGCGGCTGACGTCCTCGACGGAGGTGTTGACCAGGGTCACGTCGAACTCCGACTCGGCGGCCAGTTCGACCCTGGCCGCGGCCAGCCGCCGCTCGATGACCTCGGGGGACTCGGTGCCGCGGCCGGTGAGGCGGCGGACCAGCTCGTCCCAGCTGGGCGGGGCCAGGAAGACGAGCTGCGCCTCGGGCATCGACTCGCGGACCAGCCGCGCGCCCTGGAGGTCGATCTCCAGGAGCACCGGTTCACCCGCCTCCAGCCGCTCCAGGACGGCCCGCCTCGGAGTGCCGTAGCGGTTGCCCGCGAACTCGGCCCACTCCAGCAGCTCGCCGTTGGCGACCAGCTTGTCGAACTCCTCGTCGTCCACGAAGAAGTACTGGACACCGTGCTGCTCGCCCGGGCGCGGCCTGCGGGTGGTGGCGGACACCGAGAGCCAGATCTCCGGATGGACCTTGCGCAGATGGGCGACGACCGTGCTCTTGCCGACCCCGGAGGGGCCGGAGAGCACGGTCAGTCGCGGACGTTCACTCATACGGCGATTATCCCGGTTTCCAGGGGGACCTGGAAACGTCAGGCGGAACCGCCGCCGAACTCGCGCTCCAGGGAGGCGATCTGGTTGGATCCCAGGCCGCGCACCCGGCGGCTCTCGGAGATGCCGAGCCGTTCCATGATCTGGCGGGCACGGACCTTGCCGACGCCGGGCAGGGACTCCAGGAGGGCGGAGACCTTCATCTTGCCGATGACGTCGTTCTCCTGGCCCTGCTTGATGACCTCGTGGAGCGAGGCGCCGGAGTGCTTCAGTCGGTTCTTGACCTCGGCGCGCTCCCGGCGAGCCGCGGCGGCCTTCTCGAGCGCGGCTGCGCGCTGTTCAGGGGTAAGGGGCGGAAGAGCCACGCCTACGTCACCTCGGATGTCGAACTGGTCGGATATTGGTCGGTGAGGAACCTAGTGGCCCCGCACCTGCGGAGCAACGAGCAACACGTCCCCCGGCGCCCTCCGGACCTGCGAGGACCCCGGAATTCGCGGTGCTCTCGTCGGAGACTAGCGGCCGATCGCGCCTGAGTCAGCGAGAACAGGGGAAAAGTCCAGGTCAGACTTAAGTCGACCTGGGCATTTCCGGACAAAAGGTTGCAGCCGAGGGGCTGATTCCGCGGGGTTCCCCGGTTTTTCCGGACCCTCCGGTTCTGCCCGGGCCCCTCAGCCCAGGACCTCCCGCAGGCCGTCGGCCTCCCTCGCCGCGGCCTCCCGCAGGGCCTCCGGCGAGGGCCCGCGGCCCAGGACGCCCCGGCTGATGCTCGGCACCACGTTGCGCACCGCGCCGCCGAAGACCCTCGGCAGGTCGGCCGCCGTGGCGCCCTGGGCCCCGAGCCCCGGCGCCAGCAGCGGGCCGTTGACCGCCAGGTCCGCGCCGGTCTCCCCCAGCGTCGCGCCGACCACCGCGCCGACCGGGCCGAGTGGATCGGCCCCGGCGTTCTCGCGTGCGATGTGGTCCAGCACCGTCTGGGCGACCGACGCCCCGCCCTCGGCGGTGGCGCGCTGCACCTCGGCGCCCTCCGGGTTGGAGGTCAGGGCGAGGACGAAGACGCCCGAGCCCGCCGCCCGCGCCGCGTCCAGGGCGGGGCGCAGCGAGCCGAAGCCCAGATAGGGGCTGACGGTGACGGCGTCGGAGAACAGCGGGCTGCCCGGGTCCAGGTAGGCGGCGGCGTAGGCGGCCATCGTGGAGCCGATGTCGCCGCGCTTGGCGTCGGTGAGCACCAGGGCGCCGGCCGAGCGGGCGTCGGCGATCGCCCTCTCCAGCACGGCGATCCCGCGCGAGCCGAAGCGCTCGAAGAACGCGGACTGCGGCTTGAGGACGGCGACCCGGTCGGCGAGGGCGTCCACCACCGTGCGCGTGAACCGCTCCAGGCCCGCCACGTCGTCGTCCAGACCCCAGGCGGTGAGCAGCGAGGCGTGCGGGTCGATGCCGACGCACAGCGGGCCGCGGTCGTCCAGGGCGCGGCGCAGCCGGGCGCCGAAGGGCTCGGGGGCGTGCGGGGCGTGCGGCGTCCGGGGGGTCTCCGGGGCGGTCATCGGGAGGTCACCTTCCGGGTGTCGGCGCCGACGGCCTCGGCGAGGGTGGCGTACGGGCTCGCGGCCAGGCGCGCGGCCAGGCCCCGGTGGACTCGGCGGCACCACAGCGGCCCCTCGTAGACGAAGGCGCTGTAGCCCTGGACGAGGGTGGCTCCGGCCAGGATGCGCTCCCAGACGTCGTCGGCGGTGCGCACCCCGCCGACGCCGACGAGCGTGACGCGGTCGCCGACGCGCGCGTACAGACGGCGCAGTACGGCCAGGGAGCGGTCCTTCAGCGGCTCGCCGGACAGTCCGCCCGCGCCGATGGCCTCGATCTCGGCTCGGCCTGCGGCCAGGCCCAGGCCGTCGCGGGCGATGGTGGTGTTGGTGGCGATGATGCCGTCCAGGCCCAGCTCCACGGCGAGGTCGGCGACCGCGTCGACGTCCTCGTCCGCCAGGTCGGGGGCGATCTTGACCAGCAGGGGGACGCGGCGGCCGGGCACCGCGTCGTCGGCGGCGGAGCGGACCGCCGCCAGCAGCGGGCGCAGGTGCTCGGTCGCCTGGAGGTTCCGCAGGCCGGGGGTGTTGGGCGAGGAGACGTTGACGACGAGGTAGTCGGCGTACGGGGCCAGCCGGGAGGCGGAGAGCGCGTAGTCGCCGGCGGCCTCTCCCTCAGGGGTGACCTTGGTCTTGCCGATGTTGACGCCGACGGTGGCGGGGAAGACGGCCCGGCGCCCGGCCAGGCGGGCGGCCACGGCGGCGGAGCCGTCGTTGTTGAAGCCCATGCGGTTGACCAGGGCCCGGTCGGCGACCAGGCGGAACAGCCGCGGCGCGGGGTTGCCGGGCTGGGGGTGGGCGGTGACGGTGCCGATCTCGACGTGGTCGAAGCCGAGCATGGTGAGCCCGTCGACGCCGACCGCGTTCTTGTCGAAGCCGGCGGCGAGCCCGAAGGGGCCGCGCATCCGCAGGCCGAAGGCCTCGGTGGCCAGGGCGCGGGCCTGCGCCCGGCCCGGGGCCGCGAAGGCCGCGACGAGGGCGCGCAGGCCGGGGACGCGGGCGGCCAGCCGGATCAGGGCGAACGCCAGGTGGTGCGCCCGCTCGGGGTCCAGGCGCTTGAGGATCAGGCGGAACAGCAGAGGGTACATACGGGTCTTCCGTGCGGCGGGGCGGTACGGGATCCGGTGGCGGGGCGCTCTCGCGGTGAGGGGGACGCCGCTGCCGGCGTCCCCCTCACCCCTGGTCACTTCCTGCGGGCGGCGGTCAGGTGTTCCGCGTGTTCCTGGAGGGAGCGGACCCCGACCTCCCCGCGCGAGGTGGCCTCGATGCCCTGTACGGCGGCGGCCAGCGCCTGGACCGTGGTCAGGCAGGGCACGGAGCGTGCGACCGCGGCGGTGCGGATGTCGTAGCCGTCCAGGCGGCTCCCGGTGCCGTAGGGGGTGTTGACGATGAGGTCCACCTCGCCGTCGTGGATGAGCTGGACGATGGTCCTCTCCCCGCCCGGCCCCTCGCCCTCGCTGTGCTTGCGCACCACGGTGGCGTCGATGCCGTTGCGGCGCAGCACCTCGGCGGTGCCGGAGGTGGCCAGCAGCTCGAAGCCCATGGCGACCAGCTCGCGGGCCGGGAAGATCATCGAGCGCTTGTCGCGGTTGGCCACCGAGACGAAGGCCCGGCCCTTGGTGGGCAGCGCGCCGTACGCGCCCGCCTGCGACTTGGCGTAGGCGGTGCCGAAGACCGAGTCGATGCCCATGACCTCGCCGGTGGAGCGCATCTCCGGGCCGAGCACGGTGTCCACGCCGCGGCCCTGGACGTCGCGGAAGCGGCTCCAGGGCAGCACGGCCTCCTTCACCGAGATCGGCGCGTCCAGCGGCAGGGTGCCGCCGTCGCCGCTCGCCGGCAGCAGGCCCTCGGCCCGCAGCTCGGCGATGGTCGCGCCCAGCGAGATCCGGGCGGCGGCCTTGGCCAGGGGCACGGCGGTGGCCTTGGAGGTGAAGGGGACGGTGCGCGAGGCGCGCGGGTTGGCCTCCAGCACGTAGAGGATGTCCCCGGCCAGCGCGAACTGGATGTTGATCAGCCCGCGCACCCCGACCCCGCGCGCGATGGCCTCGGTGGAGGCCCGCAGCCGCTTGACGTCGTGACCGCCCAGGGTGATCGGCGGCAGGGCGCAGGCGGAGTCGCCGGAGTGGATGCCGGCCTCCTCGATGTGCTCCATCACGCCGCCGAGGTAGAGCTCGGTGCCGTCGTAGAGCGCGTCGACGTCGATCTCGATGGCGTCGTCGAGGAAGCGGTCGATCAGCACCGGGTGCTCGGAGATCAGGCCCGCGTGGCGGGTGAGGTAGTCACCCAGCGAGGCCTCGTCGTAGACGATCTCCATGCCGCGCCCGCCCAGCACGTAGGAGGGCCGGACCATGACCGGGTAGCCGATCCCGGCGGCGATCTCCTTGGCCTCGGCGAAGGAGAAGGCGGTGCCGTACTTGGGCGCGGGCAGCCCGGCCTCGAGCAGCACCCGGCCGAAGGAGCCGCGGTCCTCGGCGAGGTGGATGGCCTCCGGGGAGGTGCCCACGATCGGCACGCCGTTGTCCTTGAGCGCCTGGGCCAGACCCAGCGGGGTCTGGCCGCCGAGCTGGACGATGACGCCCGCGACGGGGCCGGCCTGCCGCTCGGCGTGGACGATCTCCAGGACGTCCTCCAGGGTGAGCGGCTCGAAGTACAGCCGGTCGGAGGTGTCGTAGTCGGTGGAGACCGTCTCGGGGTTGCAGTTGACCATCACGGTCTCGAAGCCCGCGTCGCGCAGCGCGAAGGAGGCGTGGACGCAGGAGTAGTCGAACTCGATGCCCTGGCCGATGCGGTTGGGGCCCGAGCCGAGGATGATCACCGCGGGCCTCTCGCGCGGGGCGACCTCGCTCTCCTCGTCGTAGGAGGAGTAGAAGTACGGGGTCTTCGCGGCGAACTCGGCGGCGCAGGTGTCGACCGTCTTGTAGACCGGGCGCACCCCCAGGGTGTGGCGGACCTCGCGCACGACGTCCTCGCGCAGGCCCCGGATCGCGGCGATCTGGGCGTCGGAGAAGCCGTACCGCTTGGCCTCGGCCAGCAGTCCGGGGTCGAGGCGGCCGGCCTCGGCCAGTTCGTCGGCGATCTCCTTGACCAGGAAGAGCTGGTCCACGAACCAGGGGTCGATCCTCGTGGCCTCGAAGACCTCCTCGGGACTCGCGCCGGCCCGGATGGCGGCCATGACGGTGTTGATCCGGCCGTCGGTGGGGCGCCGGGCGGCGGCCAGCAGCTCGTCCTTGTCCCCGAGGTTCTCCACCGGGGTGGCGAAGTCGAACTGGCTGCCCTTCTTCTCCAGCGAGCGCAGCGCCTTGTTCAGCGCCTCGGGGAAGTTGCGGCCGATGGCCATCGCCTCGCCCACCGACTTCATGGTGGTGGTGAGGGTGGAGTCGGCGGCCGGGAACTTCTCGAAGGCGAAGCGCGGGACCTTGACCACCACGTAGTCGAGCGTGGGCTCGAAGGAGGCCGGCGTCTGCTCGGTGATGTCGTTGGGGATCTCGTCGAGGGTGTAGCCCACGGCCAGCTTGGCGGCGATCTTGGCGATCGGGAAGCCGGTGGCCTTGGATGCCAGCGCCGAGGAGCGCGAGACGCGCGGGTTCATCTCGATGACGATGACCCGGCCGTCGGCGGGGTTGACGGCGAACTGGATGTTGCAGCCGCCGGTGTCGACGCCGACCTCGCGGATGACGGCGATGCCGATGTCGCGCAGGACCTGGTACTCGCGGTCGGTGAGCGTCATCGCCGGGGCGACGGTGATGGAGTCGCCGGTGTGCACGCCCATCGGGTCGAAGTTCTCGATGGAGCAGACGACCACCACGTTGTCGTTGCGGTCGCGCATCAGCTCCAGCTCGTACTCCTTCCAGCCGAGGATGGACTCCTCCAGGAGCACCTCGGTGGTCGGGGAGAGCGTGAGCCCCTGGCCGGCGATGCGGCGCAGCTCCTCCTCGTCGTGGGCGAAGCCGGAGCCGGCGCCGCCCATGGTGAAGGAGGGCCGCACGACGACCGGGTAGCCGCCGAGCTCCTCGACGCCGGCCAGGACCTCCTCCATGGAGTGGCAGATGACCGAGCGGGCGGACTCGCCGTGCCCGATCCGCTCCCGGACAGCCTCCACGACCTCCTTGAACTGGTCGCGGTCCTCGCCCTTGCGGATCGCCTCGACGTTGGCGCCGATCAGCTCCACCCCGTACTTGTCCAGGGTGCCCGCCTCGTGCAGGGAGATGGCGGTGTTGAGCGCGGTCTGGCCGCCCAGGGTGGGCAGCAGCGCGTCGGGGCGCTCCTTGGCGATGATCTTCTCGACGAACTCCGGGGTGATCGGCTCGACGTAGGTGGCGTCGGCGATCTCCGGGTCGGTCATGATCGTGGCCGGGTTGGAGTTGACCAGGACGACCCGCAGGCCCTCGGTTTTGAGGACGCGGCACGCCTGGGTGCCGGAGTAGTCGAACTCGGCGGCCTGTCCGATGACGATCGGGCCGGAGCCGATGACCAGGACGCAACGGATGTCGGTGCGCTTAGGCACGCTGGCCCTCCATCAGGGAGACGAAGCGGTCGAAGAGGTACGCGGCGTCGTGCGGGCCGGCCGCCGCCTCGGGGTGGTACTGGACGCTGAACGCGGGACGGTCCAGCAGGCGCAGGCCCTCCACCACGCCGTCGTTGAGGCAGACGTGGGAGACCTCGGCGCGCCCGTAGGGGGTGTCGCTGGGCGCGTCGAGGGGGGCGTCCACGGCGAAGCCGTGGTTGTGCGCGGTGACCTCGACCTTGCCGGTGAGGCGGTCCTGCACGGGCTGGTTGATGCCGCGGTGGCCGTACTTGAGCTTGTAGGTGCCGAAGCCGAGGGCGCGGCCGAGGATCTGGTTGCCGAAGCAGATGCCGAACAGCGGGGTGGAGCGCTCCAGCACGCCCCGCATGAGGGCCACCGGGTGGTCGGCGGTGGCGGGGTCGCCGGGGCCGTTGGAGAAGAACACCCCGTCCGGCTCCACCGCGTAGACCTCCTCGATCGTGGCCGTGGCGGGCAGCACGTGGACCTCGATGCCGCGCTCGGCCATCCGGTGCGGGGTCATGCCCTTGATGCCCAGGTCGACGGCCGCGACCGTGAAGCGCCTGGTCCCGATCGCCGGGACGGTGTACGCCTCGGTGGTGGCGACCTCGGCGGCCAGGTCGGCGCCGGTCATCTCGGGGGCGGCCTTGACCTTGGCCAGCATGGCCGCCTCGTCGGTGACCGCCTCGCCGGAGAAGATGCCGACCCGCATCGCGCCGCGCTCGCGCAGATGGCGGGTGAGCGCCCGGGTGTCGACGCCGCTGATGCCGACGACGCCCTGGGCGGTCAGCTCCTCGTCCAGGGTGCGCACCGAGCGCCAGTTGGAGGGCACGCGGGCGGGGTCGCGCACCACGTAGCCGGCCACCCAGATCCGCCTGGACTCCGGGTCCTCGTCGTTGACGCCGGTGTTGCCGATGTGCGGGGCGGTCATGACGACCACCTGCCGGTGGTAGGAGGGGTCGGTCAGGGTCTCCTGGTAGCCGGTCATGCCGGTGGAGAACACGGCCTCGCCGAGGGTCTCGCCCACGGCCCCGTAGGCGCGGCCGCGGAAGGTGCGGCCGTCCTCCAGGACGAGTACGGCGGGCACCCTGGAGGCTTTGCGGGCGGAGGTCGTCATCGTGCGCCTTCCTCGTGGTGCTTGGTGGCGGCAGCTTCGGTGGTGCCGTGGGGTTCGTCCGCGGTGCCGGACGCGGTGCCGGACGCGGTGCCGGTGGACATCGCGCGGAGCGCGTCCAGCCAGGCGGCGTGCTCGGCGGCGCGGTCGGAGCGGAAGCCGGAGTCCAGCAGGCGGTCGCCGTGCTCCCAGGTGATCACCAGCAGGCCGTCCTCGGTGAGGACCTTGCCGGCGATGCCCTTGTCGAGCCGCGCGCCGCGCAGCCGGCCGGCCGGGATGAAGAAGTCGTTCGCCCCGGGCCGCACGACGCCCACCCCGTGCTCGGTGAGGGTGAGCTCGACGCGGCTGCGGGCGCCCAGGCCGTGGGCGACGATCCGGTCCAGCCACTGCCCGGCCGTGGTGGAGCCGTGGTAGCGGCCGGTCATGGTCAGCCTCGGCTCACCGGGGCCGGCGGGTGCCTGGGGCAGTTCGGGGAGGTCGGACTGGAGCACCGAGCGCCACTTCCAGCCCTCCCTCATCAGCCAGTACACCAGGGCGACGACCAGCAGCAGGCCGATCACCCAGGCGATCCGGGGCGCCCAGTCCGTGACCTGCTGCGACTGGGGCGCCGCGGCGTAGCGGACGGCGGTTGGTACCGGTGAGAGGTTCATACGAGCTTTCCGTCCATGACTGTCGCCCTGCCCCGCAGGAACGTGTGCGTGACGCGGCCCGGCAGCTCGCGTCCCTGGTAGGGGGTGTTGCGGCTGCGGGAGGCGAAACGTGCGGAATCCACCGCTCCACGGTAGGCCGGATCGACCAGGGTGAGGTTGGCGGGCTCACCAGCCGAGACGGGCCGTCCGTGGCCGGCCAGGCGTCCGATGGCCGCGGGGCGGAAGGACATGCGGTCGGCGACGCCCGCCCAGTCCAGCAGCCCGGTCTCCACCATCGTGTGCTGGACGACGGACAGCGCGGTCTCCAGGCCGACCATGCCCATGGCGGCCGCGCCCCACTCGCAGTCCTTGTCCTCGTGGGGGTGGGGGGCGTGGTCGGTGGCGACGCAGTCGATGGTGCCGTCGGCCAGCGCCTCGCGCAGGGCGGTGACGTCGGCCTCGGTGCGCAGCGGCGGGTTGACCTTGTAGACCGGGTCGTAGGAGCGCACCAGCTCGTCGGTGAGCAGCAGGTGGTGCGGGGTGACCTCGGCGGTGACGTTCCAGCCCTTGGACTTGGCCCAGCGCACGATCTCCACCGATCCGGCGGTGGACAGGTGGCAGATGTGCACCCGGGAGCCGACGTGCGCGGCCAGCAGCACGTCGCGGGCGATGATCGACTCCTCGGCGACGGCCGGCCAGCCGCCCAGGCCCAGCTCGGCGGAGACGGCGCCCTCGTTCATCTGGGCGCCCTCGGTCAGCCGGGGCTCCTGGGCGTGCTGGGCGATGACGCCGTCGAAGGCTTTGACGTACTCCAGCGCCCGGCGCATGATCACCGCGTCGTCCACGCACTTGCCGTCGTCGGAGAAGACCCGCACCGAGGCGGCCGACTCGTGCATCGCCCCCAGCTCGGCTAGCTGCTTGCCCTCCAGGCCGACGGTGACGGCGCCGACCGGCTGCACGTCGCAGTAGCCGGACTCCCGTCCCAGCCGCCAGACCTGCTCGACGACGCCGGCGGTGTCGGCGACGGGGAAGGTGTTGGCCATGGCGTGCACGGCGGTGTAACCGCCGGAGGCCGCGGCCCGGGTGCCGGTCAGCACGGTCTCGGAGTCCTCGCGGCCCGGCTCGCGCAGGTGCGTGTGCAGGTCCACCAGGCCCGGCAGCAGGATCTGCCCCTCGGCCTCGACCACGCGGGCGCCGTCGGCGTCCAGGCCGGTGCCGACGGCCGCCACGGTCCCGCCGTCGATCAGGACGTCCAGCGCCTCGCCGCCCAGCACCTTCGCGCCGCGGATCAGGGTCTTGCTCATGGGTGTCACTTCTCCTCGGTACGGGCGGTGGTGCCGGTGGTGTTGGCGTGTTCGGAGCCGCCGAGCAGCAGGTACAGGACGGCCATGCGGATCGAGACGCCGTTGGCGACCTGCTCGGTGACGGTGCAGCGGCCGGAGTCGGCGACCTCGGCGGTGATCTCCATGCCCCGGACCATGGGTCCGGGGTGCATCACGACGGCGTGCTCGGGCATCCGGTCCATGCGCTGGGTGTCCAGGCCGTAGCGGCGGGAGTACTCGCGCTCGGTGGGGAAGAAGGCGGCGTTCATCCGCTCGCGCTGGACGCGCAGCATCATCACGGCGTCGGACTTCGGCAGCACGGCGTCCAGGTCGTAGGAGACCTCGCAGGGCCAGCCCTCGACGCCGACCGGCAGCAGGGTGGGCGGGGCCACCAGGGTGACCTGGGCGCCCAGGGTGTTCAGCAGGTCCACGTTGGAGCGCGCGACGCGGCTGTGCAGGATGTCGCCGACGATGGTGACCCGCCGGCCTGCGAGGTCCCGGCCGATCCCGGCGTCCGGGCCGATCAGGCGGCGGCGCATGGTGAACGCGTCGAGCAGCGCCTGGGTGGGGTGCTGGTGGGTGCCGTCCCCGGCGTTGACGACGGCGGCGTCGATCCAGCCGGAGGTGGCCAGGCGGTAGGGGGCCCCGGAGGCGCCGTGCCGGATGACGACGGCGTCCACGCCCATCGCCTCCAGGGTCTGGGCGGTGTCCTTGAGGGACTCGCCCTTGGAGACCGAGGATCCCTTGGCCGCGAAGTTGATGACGTCGGCGGACAGCCGCTTCTCGGCGGCCTCGAAGGAGATGCGGGTGCGGGTGGAGTCCTCGAAGAAGAGGTTGACGATCGTGCGGCCGCGCAGCGCGGGCAGCTTCTTGATCGGGCGGTCGGCCAGGCGCGCCATCTCCTCGGCGGTGTCGAGGATGCGCACGGCGTCGTCGAGGGTGAGGTCGGCGGCCGAGATCAGGTGACCGGAAGTCCGGGGGTTGCCCCCGGGGAAGAGCGGCATCTGGATGTGCTCCGGTGTGTGGAGGTTTCAAGGCATGCGGGCGCGCGGGCACGGCCGCGTGGGGCCGCTGGGGCCCGGGAGGGCGGGAGCGGCGGAGGGGCGCGAGGGGTACGGGGAGCGGGAGCGCTACCGCTCGCCGGACCGGGCGGCCTCTCGCACGCCCAGGAGCACGCCGTCGCGGCCGTCCTCCTCGGTGAGCTGGACCTTGACCGTCTCCCGCAGCGACGTGGGGAGGTTCTTGCCGACGTAGTCGGCGCGGATCGGCAGTTCGCGGTGGCCGCGGTCGACCAGGACCGCGAGCTGCACCGCGCGGGGGCGGCCGATGTCGCCGAGCGCGTCGAGCGCGGCCCGGATGGTGCGGCCGGAGAAGAGCACGTCGTCGACCAGGACGACCAGGCGTCCGTCGACGCCCTCGGCCGGGATCTCGGTGCGGGCCAGGGCGCGGGCGGGGCGCATCCGCAGGTCGTCGCGGTACATGGTGATGTCGAGCGAGCCGGCCGGCAGCGGGCGGCCGGTGATCTCCTCCAGCTTGGCTCCCAGCCGCCTGGCCAGGTGCGCGCCGCGGGTGGGGATGCCCAGGAGCACCACGTCGTCGGCGCCCTTGGCGCGTTCGACGATCTCGTGGGCGATGCGGGTGAGGACCCGCGCGATGTCCGGTGCCTCCAGCACGGGGCGGACCGGGCCGGGACCGTTGCCGTCCAGTTCTCCCATGGATGTGTCCACGGTAAACGGACCTCCTTCCCCGCCTCACGGGACGGGTCTTAAAGGACGTCGGATGGTGCGCCGTCAACGGTACCAGCCCGCCCGCACGGGCTGTCCGGGGCCTCCGCTCCGGGCGCCCGCCGGGGCCGTTCCGCACCGGGGCGCGCGGGCCGCGCCTGCCGCGCACCCCCCGGTATGGACCGGCCCGGCTTGACGCCGTACATTACGCTGCGTAACATCACAGTGAGTTACGAAGACGTCCTCCGGGGAGCCATATGTCCAGCGAATACGCCAAACAGCTCGGAGCCAAGCTCCGCGCCATCCGCACCCAGCAGGGGCTCTCCCTCCACGGTGTCGAGGAGAAGTCCCAGGGCCGCTGGAAGGCGGTCGTGGTCGGCTCGTACGAGCGCGGCGACCGCGCCGTGACCGTGCAGCGGCTGGCCGAGCTGGCGGACTTCTACGGCGTCCCGGTGCAGGAGCTGCTGCCGGGCAGCACGCCGGGCGGAGCCGCCGAGCCGCCGCCGAAGCTCGTCCTGGACCTGGAGCGGCTGGCCCACGTGCCCTCCGAGAAGGCGGGCCCGCTGCAGCGGTACGCCGCGACGATCCAGAGCCAGCGCGGCGACTACAACGGCAAGGTGCTGTCGATCCGCCAGGACGACCTGCGCACCCTCGCCGTCATCTACGACCAGTCGCCCTCGGTGCTGACCGAGCAGCTCATCAGCTGGGGTGTGCTGGACGCCGACGCCCGTCGCGCGGTCCAGCACGAGGAGGCCTGAGGCCTCCCCCGCGGCGCGGCCGCCACCGGGCGGGGCCCTCGCGAGAGGGTTCCGCTCACGGTGGCGGTCGCGCTCCGCGCCGGTCCCCGGGGGATTCACGACAGCGAGGGGCCCGGGACACCCGTCGGGTGTCCCGGGCCCCTCGCCACTTCCTCGGTGCGGCCCCGGCCAGGCGGCTCAGACGCGCTTCAGCGTCGGCTTGAGCTCCTTCAGACGGCCCAGCAGGCCGTTGACGAAGGTCGGGGATTCGTCGGTGGAGAACTCCTTGGCGAGCTGCACCGCCTCGTCGATCACCACCGCGTCGGGTACGGCGTCCTCCCAGATCAGTTCGTACGCGCCGAGCCGCAGGAGGTTGCGGTCCACCGCCGGCATCCGGTCCAGCGTCCAGCCGACGGCGTAGGTGGCGATCAGCTCGTCGATCCGGTCCGCGTGCTCCGCGTACCCCTCGACGAGTTGCATCGTGTACTCGCCGACCGGCGGCTGCCGCTCGTCGGTCCGCGCGTGCCGGATCCAGTCCGCCAGCACGGCCGTCACGGCGCTGCCGCGCTGGTCGGCCTCGAACAGGATCTGGAAGGCCCGTTTACGTGCCTTGCTGCGGGCTGCCACGGTTAGCTGTTCACCCGGCCGAGGTACTCGCCGGAGCGGGTGTCGACCTTGATCTTCTCACCGGTGGTGATGAAGAGGGGCACGCCGATCTCGTAGCCGGTCTCCAGCCGGGCGGGCTTGGTTCCGCCGGTGGAGCGGTCGCCCTGGACGCCCGGCTCGGTGTACTCGACGACCAGCTCGACGGCGGCGGGCAGTTCGATGAACAGCGGGTTGCCCTCGTACACGGCGACCGTGCACTCCTGGCCCTCCAGCAGGTAGTTGGCGGCGTCGCCGACGACCTCGGGGGTGATGGGCATCTGGTCGTAGGTCTGGGTGTCCATGAAGACGAAGTCGGCGCCGTCCTTGTAGGAGAACTGCATGCCGCGCCGGTCAACGGTGGCCGTCTCGACCTTGGTGCCGGCGTTGAAGGTCTTGTCGACCACCTTGCCGGAGAGCACGTTCTTGAGCTTGGTGCGGACGAAGGCGCCGCCCTTGCCGGGCTTGACGTGCTGGAACTCGACAACGGACCAGAGCTGGCCCCCTTCGAGCTTGAGCACCATGCCGTTCTTGAGGTCGTTCGTGGTGGCCACGGTCGCGGAATCTCCTGAGACTGCTGCTGCGGAAGACCGAAGGACCACGCCCCCGTGTCACAGGGCGAGCAGTTCCTTGGTCGTGATGGTGAGTAGCTCCGGTCCGCCGTCCGCCTGCGGGCGGACGACGAGCGTGTCGTCGATCCGGACGCCGCCCCGTCCCGGGAGGTGGACCCCCGGTTCGACGGTGACCGGCACACAAGCGTCCAGTTTACCCATGGCCGCCGGCGACAACCGAGGGTCCTCGCCGATTTCCAGCCCCACACCGTGTCCGGTGCCCGGTTCCAGGAGGTCGCCGTACCCGGCCGCCTCCAGCGGATGGCGGGCGGCCCTGTCCACCTCACGGTACTCCGTCCCCGGCAGCAGCGCCTCACGCCCTGCGCGCTGGGCCGCGAAGACCAGCTCGTACAGCTCGATCTGCCAGTCGGCGGGGGCTGGGCCGATCACGAAGGTGCGGCCGATCTGGCAGCGGTAGCCGCGGTAGCGGGCGCCCAGCCGCACGCTCAGGAAGTCGCCCTCCTCCACCCGCCGGTCCCCGGGCCGGTGACCGGGCAGACCGGAGTTGCGGCCGGTGCCGACGCAGGTGGGGAAGGCGGGGCCGTCGGCGCCGTGGTCCATCAGGCGCCGTTCCAGCTCCAGCGCCAGATGGCGTTCGGTGCGGCCCACCAGGATGGACTCCAGCAGCTCGCCGAGCGCGTGGTCGGTGATCTCCGCGGCGACGCGCAGGGCGGCGAGCTCCTCCTCGTCCTTGACCAGGCGCTGCTGCTCCACGGCGCGGCCCAGGTCGGTCAGGCGCAGCCGGGGCGCGGCCGCGGCCAGGGCCCGGTGCCGGGCCACGGTGAGGTCGTGCTCCTCCACCGCCAGCACTGCCGTGCCCGGCCCGGCCGCGGCCGCCGCCAGCCCGGCGGCCGCGACGGCCGGGTCGGGCACGTCCCCGGGCAGGACGGTGCAGCGCAGGTCGCCGGTGGTGCGCGGCGGCTCGGTGCGTCCGTCGGTGGTGGGCGCGGCCGGGCTCAGCAGGGTGTCGCGGCCGTCCGCCCCGAGCAGCAGGACCGCTCCGGGCACGGACCAGCCGGTCAGATAGCGGACGTTGACGGACCGGGAGACCAGCGCGGCCTCACCGCCCTCCGCCGTCCAGCGGTCGCGCAGTCGGCTGCGGCGGGCCACGTACACCTCGGACATGCCCCTGAGCGTACGCAGGGTGACGCACGGCGGCGTCCCGACACGTCCGGACGGCGGCACCCGCCGCCCGCCGCACGCGCTACCAGCTCGGCGGGCTGGTGAGCGCGCGGGCCACGGCCTCGTCCAGCAGCCGTGCGGTGGTGGCCACGTCCTGCCGGGAGTTGTCGATGATCGGCAGCCCGGAACCGTACCAGCCGGCCATCCGCCCGTGGATGCGGGCGACCTCCTCGTCCGACAGCCGCCGGTTGCCGCTGCGCTCGGCGTTGCGCTCCAGGACGACCTCCAGCCCGGGCAGCAGCACCACCGGGATCAGGCCGGGGCCGACGTGGCGCTTCCAGCCGCCGAGGCCGACGACGGGCCGGTCGGGGAAGACGGCGTCGTCCAGGATGCAGGAGATGCCGTTGGCCAGGAAGTTGCGGGCCGCGAAGCCGCAGGTGCGGCGGGCGAGGCGGTACTGCGCCTCGGAGTGCTCGTTCCAGCCGGACTGGGGGTCGGCGAAACCGGAGCGCACCCATTCGCGGACGTCGTCGAGGCTGATGTGCGCGGTGGGCACCCGGCGGGTGTCCGCCCAGTACCGGGCGACGGTGGTCTTGCCGGCGCCGGCCGGGCCGATCAGCAGGACGGCGACGGCGGCGGTGTGCGCGGCCTCCACCGTGACGGGGCCGGCGGCCGGATCGGCCGTGCCCGATATCTGCACCGGCGCGCCGGGCGGCAGCCGGAGGTGGCCGGTGGCGTCCGGGGCCCGCGGCAGACCGTGGCCGAGCAGGACGCCGAGTACGGGCCGCGCCTGCACGACCGCGACCCCGACCTGTGCTGCGCGCTGCGCAAGGTCAGGCCGCTGGAGGAGGGCCTGCGCGGGTACGACGCC
>NZ_JBKJFM010000114.1:0-20752 GCF_046614825.1 Streptomyces nanhaiensis | reverse complement strand
ATCCGGCCCGGGGACGAGCTGCGCACGCCCGGGGGCTCCTCCCTGGAGGTGGCGGAGGTCGAGCGCTACGAGCTGCGGCAGCGCACCCACGACCTGTCCATCGAGGACATCCACACCTACTACGTGGAGGTGGGCGATACAGCGGCCCTCGTCCACAACTGCCCGGTCAAGAAGCCCGGAACCACCAAGCCCGGCGACTACAAGAAGTGGCCGAAGCCGTCCTGGTACAAGAACCTGAAGAACCCCAGGGCCGGTTCCAAGGACAAGGGCGACGGCGCGTGGGGTTCGAGGAAGCGGGCCGCGAACTCCGAGGCCGCCGAGCGGTGGATCCGATACCAGGAGCAGGTGTCGGGGGTGAAGCGGGGCAAGGAGTACCTCGTCAAGAACCCCAAGGGCGGCCGGGACGTCGAGTTCGACGGCTGGGACTCCCAGCGGCAGACGTACCTGGAGGCGAAGTTCGGCTACGGGAAGTACGTGAAGGACGGCGAACTCCCCCAGGACGTCCGGGACCGTTGGATCAAGCAGGCACAGAGCCAGGTCAACGCCGCGGGCGGCAAACCCGTGGAGTGGCACTTCTCCAACAAGAGCGCCGCCGAAGCGGCGCAGGAGGCCTTCGAGGACGCGGGTATTAACGTGAAGGTCGTCCACACGCCCGTGAGGAAATAGGACCGAGAACCATGATCAATGTCACGGTACGGGGCTTCTGGGGACCGAGGAAGGAGAGCCCGCGCGAACTGGCCGACCGCTGGCTGGACTTCCTGGGGCGGCTGGAGGAGCTCGACGAGGAGGTCTTCTCCGACTGGCGGGAGGTCGCCGGCACCGGGCCCGGGTCACCGCGGGCCGCGCTCGACCCGGAGGGGTTCGCGGCGTACATCGTCCGCAGCGACCCGGACCTCGACGCGTATCCCGTCGGATACCGGACCAGTGTGTGGACGCGGCGCGAGGGGAGGCCGAAGGCCGAGATCGGGGTCTCGGCGGGCGGTGTCGCCGACGGCGTCCCGCAGAGCGTGGTGCTGAAGCTGCGCTCCGGGGAGGCGGACGAGGACGATCCGCTGATCGGCCGGCTGCCGCACGCGCTGGCCGCCCTCGCCGACGCCTGGGACCCCGACTGGGGGGACTTCGCCGACCGCGCCCTGACGTCCGCGGTCCGGGACGCCTTCGGCCTGGACAACTCCAGCCCCCGGTGCGGCCGGGCCGTCCACCTCTCCGCCGGGCGCGCGGCCCTCGTCCCCGGCGACCTGCCGGGCAGGAGGCTGCCCGTGGCGCACGGCGGGGTGGTCGTGGACCTGTCCGGCCCGGAGGGGGAGGCGCCGGGGAGGGACCTGGTGCTCTCGGTGAACGAGACCCTGCGCGGCACCGGGGCGCTGGCGCCCCTGCCGCTGCCCATGGACCGGCCGAAGCTCTGAGGAGCGCCCGGGCCGGTCCGCGCCCGGACCCGCGCCCGGCCTGGGTCCGGGATTGGGCCCGCGGGCTCATGGCCCGCCGTCCGGTACGCCCTAGCGTCGTGCGGCGAGGGGGGTGCACACGACGACGGTAAGGCGGTTGGGCATGGATTTCGGTGGCGGACACAGGAGCGGGGCCGGTCACCCGTACGGCGCGCCGGCGCGCGGGGACGGCGGGGCGGCGGGGGCCGCGCTGCCGGCGATGCTCCGGTCGTGGGCGGCGGGGATCGTGGTCCTGCTGGTGGCGCAGTCGCTCGTCGACCGGACGCTCGGCGAGTACGCCGTCACCCCGGAGCGCGTCGAGTCGTTCGGCTGGCGCATGGTGCTGTTCCACATCCCCGCCGCCCTGTGCGTCGCGCTGGCCACCCTCGCCGCCGCGCGGCTGCACCGCGAGCCCTTCCGGGGCTCGCCCGCCGCGCATCTGACGGCCGCGCTGACCGTACCCCTGGTGGCGTACGGCGCGAGCCTGCTGATGATCGGTTCGCGTACGGACATGTCGGGACAGGGGATCGCGCTCTCCGGCGCGGCCACGCTGGCGGGCTGCGCCGCCGGGATGGCGGCCGACCTGGTGCTGGACTCCCGGCGCTGACCGGCGTCACGGGCGCCCGGCGTCACGTCTCCAGCGTCACCCGCACACCCGGCCGCAGCCCCCAGCGCGCCATGGCCCCCGCCTCGGCCTCCAGCACGTGGCGGGCGCGCGGCCTCGGGAGGCCGAGGCGGCCGGGCCGCATCGTCCGTACGGCCAGCACGTTCAGCCGGCGGTCGAGGTAGGCGACGTCGATCGCGAACCGCATCCGGAAGGTGTGCACGCTGTTGGCGGGGGTCAGCAGCAGTGCCCCGGCGATGCCGTCACGCCCCAGCAGGCCGCGGGTGCGGGCCCGGTAGGAGGCGGCGATCTCCACCGGCACGCCGGCCCGGTCCGCCCGGTCCGCCGTGCCCTCCTCCGCCACGCGCAGCGTGCCCCTGCCGTCCTGCCAGCGCCCCATGTCCGGCCTCCCTGCCGCGCCGCCCGCCTGCCCGTGCCGTCCGTTCCCCGCCGTCCGCGCAGCGCCGTTCTACCAGAAGGGGTGCGCACGGGACAGGAGATGGGCCCCGGCATGGGCCCCGGCATGGGCCCTGGGGCCCATGCCGGGCGCGGCCGTCCGCCGTACGCTCGCCGCGTGCGCCTCACACTGGTCGTTCTCGCCGCCGTCTACGGCACCGCCGCCGGGCTGCTCGTGCCGCGTGCCGCCTACCGGCTCGCCGTCGAGGCGGGAACGCCGTGGCGCGCGCACTGCCCCGCCGGGCACAGGCTGCCGGGATGGCTCGGGCCCGCCCGGTGCGGGGAGTGCGGGAGCGGGCGGGACGGGCTGTACGGGCCGGGTGCCGCACCGGCGGCCGCCGTCACGGCGGCGGCGTGCGCGCTGGTGGCTGCGGCCGTCGGGGGGCGGCCGGAGCTGGGCGTGTGGCTGCTGCTGGTGCCGTGCGCGGTGCTGCTGGCGGTCGTGGACCGCAGGGTCCACCGGCTGCCGGACGTGGTGACCCTGCCGCTCGCCGCGTGCAGCGCCGTCCTGCTCGGGGTCGCGGCCCTGCTGCCCGGGGCGGGCGGCAGCTGGGTGCGCGCCCTGCTGGGCGGGGCGGCGCTGGGCGGGGCGTACCTGGTGCTGTTCCTGGTCAATCCGCGCGGCATGGGCTTCGGGGACGTCAAGCTGGCGATCCCGCTGGGGGTAGCCCTTGGGTGGTACGGCTGGGGCGTGCTCCTGGGCGGAGCGTTCGCGGGCTTCCTGTTCGGCGCGGTCTACGGGATGTCGCTGGTCCTCGCCCGGCGGGCGAGCCGCAAGACGGCCATGCCGTTCGGTCCGTTCATGGTGGCGGGGGCCCTCGTGGGACTGCTGGCGGGAGGACTGACCGTGTGAATCGGGCCGCGGGTGCGCGCGGTACGGCGCGGCAGGGGCTATGGTGGAAACCCCCCCTCGGGCCGGTCCGTATCCCCCCCCACGGACCGGCCCGCTTCTCGTTCCCGCCCGTCCCGGTGCCAGGGCCCGCCGTGTCCGGCCCTCAGCTCTCGCTGCTGAGGGCCCAGATGTTCGCACCGGGCGCCGAGACGGCGTACGCGTCGATCTCCGCCGGCTCCTCGCCGGTCAGCTCCGGGCTCCGCACCGCCGCCACGTTCGCCTCCAACCGCGCCACACTGCTCGCGCCGATCAGCGCCGACGTCATCCGCGGATCCCGCAGCACCCAGCTCGGCGCGAGCTGGGCCAGGGTCCGGCCGCGCCGCCCGGCGACGGTGTCCAGGGCGCGCAGCCGCCCGACGACCTCCCGCGTCAGCAGGCCCGGGTCCAGGGAGGTGCCCCGGGCCGCGCGGGAGTCCTCCGGGACGCCGCCCAGGTACTTTCCGGTGAGCAGCCCCTGGGCCGGCGGGGCGATGCAGACGCAGCCCATGCCCTCCGCCTCCAGGGTGTCCAGCGGCTTGTCGTCGCCGAAGTTGTGCCACAGGCCGAGCGAGATCTCCGGGAGCGGCAGCCCGCTGCGGCCGGTGCGGCGGTAGCGCATGGTGCCGTGGCGGGAGCCGTCCCGGCGGTACGGGGGCGCGTCGTGCACGGGTCCCCGCCTATCACCGTCTTATCGCCGTTCTGTGACATTCCCGGCTCGTGCGGTCGCACGGCGGCGCAGTAAGGTGCTGAGGTCCTGTCCGGCCGCGTCTTCGCGGCCCGCCCCGGCCGGGCGGCCCGAACCCGTCCGGGTCGCGCACGGCGCCACGGCGCCGCGCGGGTACGGTCGGGCGCGGACCGCGGTCTCCCCCGCACCCCTCCCGGGTCCGTCCGGGCGAAAGCGCCGTCGGCGGGGAGGAGCCGGAAGGGCCGGAAAGACCGGTAAGGCCGGTGAGGGCGGCCACAGGGTGTCGCGGGCCGATCCGCGGAGAAGCGACCGGACAGGACCTGGCGCTCGGGACCTGCATGGAGGGGCTGAACAAACCGATGCTGCAATCTTCCCGGGGACGCACCCGGTATCCCCGGTGGCTGCGCCGCCTGGTCTACAGGCTCTACGCCCACCGGGTGGAAGGGCGTCTCGACCACGAGCAGGTGCCCAAGCACATCGGCGTCATCCTCGACGGCAACCGCCGCTGGGCGCGGGCCTCCGGAGGCACGACCGAGCAGGGCCACCAGGCGGGGGCCGAGAAGATCCGCGAGATGCTGGGCTGGTGCGCCGAGACGGACGTCGAGGTGGTCACCCTGTGGCTGCTGTCCACCGACAACCTCAGCCGGCCGGCCGATGAGCTCAGGCCGCTGCTGGGCATCATCGAGGACGCGGTGCGCGACCTGGCCTCGGACGGCCGCTGGCGGGTGCACCACGTCGGTACGCCCGACCTGCTGCCCGACCACACCCAGCGCGTGCTGAAGGATGCCGAGGAGAGCACCCGGGGCAACCGGGGGATCCTCGTCAACGTCGCCGTCGGCTACGGCGGCCGGCAGGAGATCGTGGACGCGGTGCGCTCCCTGCTCGCCGACCGGGCCGCGAGGGGCGCGACCCTGGAGGAGCTCGCGGAGGACCTCGCACTGGAGGACATCGCCGAGCACCTGTACACGCGCGGGCAGCCCGACCCGGACCTGGTGATCCGCACCAGCGGCGAGCAGCGGCTGTCGGGCTTCATGCTCTGGCAGAGCGCCCACTCCGAGTACTACTTCTGCGACGTGTTCTGGCCCGCCTTCCGGAAGGTGGACTTCCTGCGCGCCCTGCGCGACTACGCGGCCCGCCACCGCCGCTACGGGGGCTGACGGACGCGGGGCCGGCCGCGGCCGGTGTCCCTCTCACGGGGGATACCGGCCGTTCATCGCACCGTAGGCATATGCCGGGGCATGGGGGCGGCCCCGGCAGGGAATATCCCCTCCAGGCCGGCTCCCGGCGCAGGGAGGCGGCCCCGGGAGGCCCCTTGCACACCACGGACGACCGTGCGGGCAGACGCACGCGAGGACGCGGAGGGCCGGTGCCCGGCCCGTGCGCGGGACCGGAGCCCGGCCTCATCCCCCGCGACGCCGTCGCACCCCGACCTCTTCCGAGGGGGTAGGTCCATCCGTGGTGACCAGCACCAAGCGCCGGGAAGACCGGCGCACCTACGTCATCGACACCAGCGTCCTGCTCGCCGACCCGGCGGCCATGACCCGCTTCGACGAGCACGAGGTCGTGCTCCCGGTGGTCGTGGTAACGGAGTTGGAGGCCAAGCGCCACCATCCGGAACTGGGCTACTTCGCCCGCCAGGCCCTCAGGCGGCTGGACGAGTACCGCGTACTGCACGGGCGGCTGGACGCACCGATCCCGATCGGAGAGCTGGGGGGCACGCTCAGGGTCGAGCTCAACCACTCGGATCCGGCCGTGCTGCCCTCCACCATGCGCGGCGACCACGGCAGGCCGCTCGACAACGACTCGCGCATCCTGGCGGTGGCCAGGAACCTCCAGGCCGAGGGGTACGACGTCACGGTCGTCTCCAAGGACCTGCCGCTGCGCATCAAGGCGTCCTCCGTCGGCCTGCTGGCCGAGGAGTACCGGGCCGAGCTGGCCGTCACCGAGTCCGGCTGGACGGGGATGACCGAGCTGACCCTGGCGGCCGAGGACGTGGACGAGCTCTTCGCCGCGGAGAGCGTGTACGTGCCCGAGGCCGCCGAACTGCCCGTGCACACCGGTCTGGTCCTGCAGTCCGAGCGCGGCAGGGCCCTGGGCAGGATCACGCCCGACGGGCGGATCGGACTGGTGCGCGGGGACCGCGAGGCGTTCGGCATCCACGGGCGCAGCGCCGAGCAGCGCATCGCCCTGGACCTGCTGCTCGACCCGGAGGTCGGCATCGTCTCGATGGGCGGCCGGGCCGGCACCGGCAAGTCCGCGCTGGCGCTGTGCGCGGGCCTGGAGGCCGTGCTGGAGAGACGGCAGCACAGCAAGGTGATGGTGTTCCGGCCGCTGTACGCGGTCGGCGGCCAGGACCTGGGCTATCTGCCGGGCACCGCCGACGAGAAGATGAACCCCTGGGCGCAGGCGGTCTTCGACACCCTCTCGGCGGTGACGACACGTGAGGTGATCGAGGAGATCACGGCCCGGGGCATGCTGGAGGTGCTGCCGCTCACGCACATCCGCGGCCGCTCCCTGCACGACGCCTTCGTGATCGTCGACGAGGCCCAGTCGCTGGAGCGGAACGTGCTGCTGACGGTCCTTTCGAGGATCGGGCAGGACTCACGGGTCGTCCTCACCCACGACGTCGCCCAGCGCGACAACCTGCGCGTGGGGCGGTACGACGGGGTGGCCGCGGTGGTCGAACGGCTCAAGGGCCACCCGCTCTTCGCGCACATCACCCTCACCCGGTCCGAGCGGTCGCCCATCGCGGCGCTGGTGACCGAGATGCTGGAGGACGGCCGCATCTGAGCCAGTCCGCGAACGGCCCCGCGCGGCGAAGCGCAGCAGCCTAGCCGTGCGGGGCTTTTCGCGCGCCCTTTTCCGTCCAACCGGTGCGCGAAACAGGATGTGAGCTTTCCCACGTGTCACAGAATTGCATCCACCGTTCCGTCTCCGGCAGTGTGTGGGTCCTGTCAGGCCCCGCATACGGCACCCAGGCACCATCCGCACCACCAGGCGCGGATCCACAAGTCAACAGCAGCGCGCCGTATGCCGCCCGAAGCACCATGCGGCCCCTCCTCCCGGGGAAGGGCCCGGCCGGGCCAGCGCCTCCCGTGGCCAGTACGTGGGGAGGCCCGCGCCAGGGGCACGATTGCGCCCGCGAGGTCACCTAAGCGGGCAGTGTGGAAGGAAACCGTGTGACTCGGATCTCGGTCCGGGGGTTCGCAGTGGCGTCCGCCACCGCGGTCACCACCGTCGGCGCCGTCGTCGGTGTGGCCTCGGGCAGTGAGCAGGGAACGGCCGAACCGGTCGAGGCCACTGCCGCTGACGCGACGCTCCTCGCAGACATACCCGCAGGCCAGCAGGCCCAGACCGCTTCCCTCACACAGCAGGCGGACAACGCCGTGGCCGCCGCCGACGCCGCGGCCAGGAAGGCTGCAGAGGAGGCCGCCCGCAAGCAGGCGGCCAAGGACGCCCAGGCCAAGAGGGAGGCGGCCGAGAAGGCCGCCAAGGCCGCCGAGGAGGCGAAGAAGCGGGAGGAGGCCAGGCAGCAGGCCGCCAGCCGCTCCGCTGAGCGCACCGACTTCGCGGTGCAGAGCTCCTACACCGTCGCCGAGGTCAAGGCGATGGCCCAGCAGATCGTGGGCGCCGGCCAGTTCCAGTGCTTCTCCAACATCGTCGAGCACGAGAGCGGCTGGAACTACAAGGCCCAGAACCCGTCCTCCGGCGCGTACGGCCTCGTCCAGGCGCTGCCCGGCTCCAAGATGGCATCGGCCGGAGCCGACTGGCAGACCAACCCGGCCACCCAGATCAAGTGGGGCCTGAACTACATGAACGAGCGCTACGGCAGCCCCTGCGGCGCCTGGGACTTCTGGCAGGCCAACCGCTGGTACTGAGCCTTCGCGCCGGGCCGCCCCGCGGCCGTTCCGGCTCACTCCCACGGACCCCCCGCCCACCGGCGGGGGGTTTGGCATGCCGCATAAGGAGCAACCCTTTACCCCGTTGGCGTCGTCCCCAGATGGGACGGACCGATACGGCGGACACACCGGATCGGGCTGAACGGGCCATACTGGGTCCGGTCGGACAGAACACCGGGGGGGCGAAGGAAGCGGCATGTCGAGACTTCGGAGTCTTAAGGCGGGGGTGTCGCGTGCCGCCACCCGGCTGTCCGAGCGGCTGGCACGCGCCGAGGAGGAGGACGGCGCCGACCGGCCGGTGCCGCCCGCGGCCCCCGCCGGGCCGCCTCCGGACGACCAGGGCCCCGCCCCCTTCCGGCCGGCTCCGCCCCCGCCCGAGACCATGGTGCCGTGGGGGGTGAGGGTGGCGGCCGAGGCCGGCTGGCGGCTGCTGATCCTGGCCGGGGTCATCTACGTGCTGATGAAGGTGATCAGCACCATCAGCCTGGTCGTCCTCGCCTTCACCATCGGCCTGCTGCTGACCGCCCTGCTCCAGCCGACGGCCGCCTGGCTGCGGCGGCTGGGGATAGGGCGCGGGCCGGCCGCCGCGATCACCTTCGTGGCGGGCGTGGCGATGGTGGGCCTGGTGGGCTGGTTCGTGGTCTGGCAGGTCCTGGAGAACCTCGACGACCTCACCCGGAAGGTCCAGGACGGCATCGAGGAGCTGAAGACCTGGCTCCTCAACAGCCCCTTCCACGTCACCGAGGCGCAGATCAACAACATCGCCGACGGTCTCAACGACTGGCTCGGCAGCAACAGCCAGGAGATCACCAGTGCGGGGCTCCAGGGCGTGACCGTGGTCCTGGAGTTCTTCTCCGGCGCGCTGCTGGCGATGTTCGTGACGATCTTCCTGCTCTACGACGGCCGGACGGTGTGGAACTGGTCGCTCAACTTCGTGCCCCGGGCCGCCCGCGACGCCGTCGCGAGCGCCGGGCCCAGGGCGTGGATGACGCTCACCAGCTATGTGCGCGGCACGGTGCTGGTGGCCTTCATCGACGGCTTCTTCATCGGCGTCGGGCTGTACTTCCTGGACGTGCCGATGGCCGTGCCCCTGGCCGTGATCATCTTCCTGTTCTCCTTCGTCCCCATCGTCGGTGCGGTGGTCTCCGGAGCGCTGGCGGTGGTCGTGGCGTTCGTGGCCAACGGCGTGGTGACCGCCCTGCTCGTCCTGGCCGTCGTGCTGGCCGTGCAGCAACTGGAGGGGCATGTGCTCCAGCCGCTCATCCTCGGCCGGCTGGTGCGGGTGCACCCCCTCGGCGTGGTGCTGGCGGTGACCGGGGGCAGTCTGATCGCGGGCATCCCCGGCGCCGTGACGGCGGTTCCGCTGGTGGCGGTGCTCAAGTCCGTCGTCGCCTCCCTGAGGTCGTACGCGGCGAGCCACACCGTGCCCGCCGGCACCGCCGAACCGTCCTCGGCCGTGCCGGCGCCCGCCGTATCGGCTCCCGAGTCGCCCAAGTCGCCCGGGGCCGCGCCGCCTCCGCCTCCGCGGCCGGGGGAGGGCGGGGAGGGCGGGGAGTCCGCCGGCCCGCCGCGGAACGGAGAGCGGTAGACCGTCCCGAAGCGCCCCGAGTGCACGGCTTCCGTCCCGGGCCCCGCCGCACGGCGGGGCCCGGGACGTTTCCGCACCCCCCTTACGCAAGGACGCGGCGCCACGATAAAGTGATATCACTTTGCTAGAGACCGCTTCATGGAAACGGGGGACCGTCATGTCCGTTGAGACCGAGCAGACCGCCATGGACCTTCCCGAGATGCCCGCCCCGCAGGTGCGTGAGAGGCCCGCGCACTCCGTCCCCGGCGGACTCGCCCTGCTGCTGGGCCTGCTGGGTCTGCTGGCCGGGGCCGGCGCCGTGGTGGGGGGAGCCGGGCTCGTGGAGGGCGGTGCGGGCGGCGCCGGGGCGGCGCTGATCGTCGCCGGGGTGCTGCTGGTGATCGGCTCGGTCTTCGCGATGGCCGGGCTCAACATGGTCGCGCCGGGGGAGGCCCGGGTCGTCCAGCTCTTCGGGCGCTACACCGGCACCATCCGCAAGGACGGCCTGCGCTGGGTGAACCCGCTGACCACCCGCAGGAAGGTCTCCACCCGGGTGCGCAACCACGAGACGGCGATCCTCAAGGTCAACGACGCCTACGGCAACCCGGTCGAGCTGGCGGCCGTCGTCGTCTGGCAGGTGGAGGACACCGCCCAGGCCACCTTCGAGGTGGACGACTTCGTGGAGTTCGTCTCCACCCAGACCGAGGCGGCCGTACGGCACATCGCCATCGAGTACCCCTACGACGCCTACGACGAGAACGGTCTGTCGCTGCGCGGCAACGCCGAGGAGATCACCGAGAAGCTCGCCGTCGAGCTGACCGCCCGGGTGCGGGCGGCGGGCGTGCGGATAGTCGAGTCGCGCTTCACGCACCTGGCGTACGCCCCCGAGATCGCCGCCG
This sequence comes from Streptomyces nanhaiensis, assembly GCF_046614825.1. Classification (NCBI taxonomy): domain Bacteria; kingdom Bacillati; phylum Actinomycetota; class Actinomycetes; order Kitasatosporales; family Streptomycetaceae; genus Streptomyces; species Streptomyces nanhaiensis. The sequence continues at coordinate 10,347 of NZ_JBKJFM010000114.1, read as the reverse complement.
CCATGCTCCAGCGCCAGCAGGCGGGCGCGGTGGTCGCGGCGCGCCGGACCATCGTGGAGGGGGCGTGCGGCATGGTCGAGGACGCCGTGGAGCGGATCGCCTCGCGGGACTTCGTGGAGCTGGACGGGGAGCGCAAGGCCGCCATGGTGAGCAATCTGCTGGTGGTGCTCTGCGGTGACCGCTCCCCGCAGCCGGTCCTCAACACGGGGTCGCTCTACCAGTGAGCGCCCGGCCGGAGGGGCCGCCGGAGGACGGCGGCCCCGAGCAGGAGCGGCGGCAGCGGGCCCGGCGCGAACGCCGGCAGGTGCTGCTGCGGCTGGATCCCGCCGTCCACGACGCGCTCGCGAAGTGGGCGGCGGACGAGCTGCGCAGCACCAACGCCCAGATCGACTACCTGCTGCGCAGGGCCCTGGCCGAGGCGGGACGCATGCCCCGCGACGCCGGCCCCCAGCCGCGCCGGGGCCGCCCGCCGCGCTCGGAGGGGTAGTCCGCGACCCCGCCACCGCCCATGCCGGACCCGGAACCGGGCCCGGCATGGGCGGTGGCGTACGCGCAGCACGCGCGCACCGCGCGTATGCACCGCACGTATACATCGTGTGTATACACGTGGTGTACAGTCGTCGGCATGTCCATCGGTCACACCCTTCTGGGACTCCTGGAAACCGGGCCCCGCCACGGCTACGACCTCAAGCGCGCCTTCGACGAGCGCTTCGGTCACGACCGCCCGCTCCACTACGGGCAGGTCTACTCGACCATGTCCCGGCTGCTGAAGAACGGCCTGGTGGAGGTCGAGGGCGTCGAGCCCGGCGAAGGTCCCGAGCGCAAGCGCTACGCCATCACCGACGCCGGGGTCACCGACGTCGCCGGATGGCTCGGCCGGCCCGAGAAGCCCGAGCCGTACCTCCAGTCCACCCTCTACACCAAGGTCGTCCTCGCCCTGCTGACCGGGCGCGACGCGGGGGAGCTGCTGGACGTCCAGCGCTCCGAACACCTGCGCCTGATGCGGGAGCTGACACAGCGCAAGAGAGGCGGCGACCTGGCCGACCAGCTCATCTGCGACCACGCCCTGTTCCACCTCGAAGCCGATCTGCGCTGGCTGGAACTGACCGCCGCGCGCCTCGGCCAACTCGCCCGGGAGGTACGCGGATGAGCACCGCCGACCCGCTGCTGAGCGCCGCCGGACTGCGCAAGTCCTACGGCCACACCCCCGCCCTGGACGGCGCGGACTTCACCGTCGGCCCCGGAGAGGTCGTCGCCGTCATGGGCCCCTCCGGCTCCGGCAAGTCCACCCTGCTGCACTGCATGGCCGGGATCATCCGGCCCGACTCCGGCACCGTCCACTACCGGGGCCGCGAGTTGTCGGCCATGCCCGACGCGGAGCGCAGCGCCCTGCGCCGCTCGGAGTTCGGCTTCATCTTCCAGTTCGGCCGGCTCGTGCCCGAACTGACCTGCACCGAGAACGTCGCCCTGCCGCTGCGGCTGACCGGCATGGGCCGCAAGGAGGCCGAGAAGCGGGCCGCCGGGTGGCTGGAGCGGCTGGAGGTGGACGATGTGCGCCACCACCGCCCCGGACAGGTCTCCGGCGGCCAGGGGCAGCGCGTCGCCGTCGCCCGGGCCCTGGTCACCGGGCCGCGCGTGGTCTTCGCCGACGAGCCGACCGGCGCGCTGGACTCCCTCAACGGCGAGCGGGTGATGCAGCTGCTCACCGACGCCGCGCACGACACCGGCGCGGCCGTCGTACTGGTCACCCACGAGGCCCGGGTCGCCGCGTACTCCGACCGCGAGATCGTCGTCCGCGACGGCAGGGTGCGCGACATGGCGGGCGCCCTGTGAGCGCACTGGAGTCCAGGGCGCCGCAGGCTTCCCCCGCCCCGGAGCCCGCCCCGCGGCCCGCCCCCGAGTCCGCACCGCCCACCGGCCCGGCGGGGGCGGCCCGCTGGGCGGCCGACCTGGCGATGGGCGCCCGCTTCGCGCTCACCGGAGGCCGCGAGAGCTGGATACGCACCGTGCTCACGGCCGTCGGCGTCGGCCTCGGTGTCGCCGTGCTGATGGTCGCGGCGTCCGTGCCGAACATGCTGGGGGCCCGCGAGGCGCGCGGGGAGGCCCGGGAGAACTTCGGCTTCGGTCCCGTCGAGCGCTCCGACCGCAGCGCCCTCTACACCTGGAGCGACACCGAGTTCCGCGGCGAGGGCGTCCGCGGCCGGTACATCGAGCCGGAGGGGGGCAACCCGCCGGTACCGCCGGGCGTGGAGAGACTGCCCGGCCCCGGCGAGATGGTCGTCTCACCGGCGCTGGGGGAACTGCTCTCGTCCCCGGAGGGCGAGCTCCTTCGGGAGCGGCTGCCCCACCGGATCACCGGCACCATCGGCGACGAGGGCCTGCTCGGCCCGAAGGAGCTCACCTTCCTGGCGGGCAGCGACACCCTCTCCGACTTCCCGGACAGCATGGCGCGGATCGACCGGTTCGACCGGGTCGGCGAGCCGGAGCCGATGGACGCCGTACTGCTGCTGCTGGTGGTCGTCGTCTGCGTGGTGCTGCTGTTCCCGGTCTGGGTGTTCATCGCCACCTCGGTGCGCTTCGGCGGCGAACGCCGTGACCGCCGGCTGGCCGCGCTGCGCCTGGTGGGCGCCGACAGCCGGATGGTCCGGCGCATCGCGGCCGGGGAGTCGCTGGTCGGCGCACTCCTCGGGCTCGCCGTCGGCGCCGCGCTGTTCCTGCCGGTGCGCGGGCTCGTCGGGCAGGCGGAGGTCTTCGACGTCAACGTCTTCCCCGCCGACGTACAGCCCAGCGCCGTGCTGACCGCGCTGATCGCGGTGGCCGTCCCCGTCTCCGCGGTCGCCGTCGCCCTGTTCGCGCTGCGCGGGGTCGCCATCGAACCGCTCGGCGTCGTGCGCGACGCGGGCGTCCGCAGGCGCCGGCTGTGGTGGCGGCTGGTGCCGCCCGGGATCGGGCTGGTGCTGCTCCTGCCGCTGGTCGGCGGGATCGACGCCGGCGGGGGAACGATCGACACCTATCGCATCGCCGCGGGCATCGTCCTGCTGCTGGCCGGTGTCACGGCCGTGCTGCCCTGGCTGGTGGAGTGGGTCGTCAACCGGGTGCGTGGCGGTCCCCTGGCCTTCCAGCTCGCCGTCCGCCGCCTCCAGCTCGACAGCGGCCCCGGAGCCCGGGCGGTCAGCGGCATCACCGTCGCGGTCGCCGGCGCCATCGCCGTCCAGATGCTGTTCGGCGGGGTCGAGGGCGACTACACGCGGTCCACCGGCCACGACACCTCCCGCGCGGACCTGGTGATCACGCGGGAACTCCGCGACGGCGGCCGGGCCGCGGAGCTGACCGGGCCGCTGGAGCGGACCCGCGGGGTGAGCCGGGCGCTGGGCACCGCCGGCGTGCGCGTTCCGGAGGCCGGCGTCGACCTCAACGGGGAATTCCCCTGGACGACGATCACCGTCGCCGACTGCGCCGCTCTGGAACAGCTGGCCAGGATCACCTCCTGCGAGGACGGGGACGTCTTCGTCGCGCCGTCGACCGTGGACGGGGCGGAGGAGCCCGGCGCGCGCCCCGGCGCACGCTTCGACCTCAACGTCCCGGTCTACTCACCGGAGGAGGAGAGATACGTGTCGACAGGGGAGGCCCGGCCCTGGTCCGTCCCCCGCGACGCCTCCGTGGTCCAGCCCCGGGAGGACGTCATGGGCCGGTACACCGGGGGCGTCCTCGCCACCCCCGCGGCGCTCGACCTCACCCGGGTGACGGGTGTGCGGGCCGAGATCTCCGTCAAGCTCGACCCGGCCGTGCCGGACGCGGCCGAGCACGTCCGCAACGCTGTGGAGACCGGGTCCCCCGAAACCCAGGTCATGCAACTGAGCGCGACCGACCAGTCGGACAGGTTCGCCGCCGTCCAGCGGGCGCTGTACGCGGGGGCGGCCGGGGTGATGCTGCTGATCGGCGCCAGCATGGTCGTCTCCACCCTGGAACAGCTGCGCGAGCGCAGGAAGCTGCTGTCGGTGCTGGTCGCCTTCGGCACCCGGCGCTCCACACTGGGCTGGTCGGTGCTGTGGCAGACCGCGCTGCCCGTGGCCCTCGGACTGGTGCTGTCGGTGGCCGGAGGGATCGGGCTGGGCGCGGTGCTGCTGAAACTGGTCTCCACCCCGGTCGCCGTCCACTGGACGAGCCTGGGCGCCATGACGGGCATCGGCGCCGGGGTGGTCCTGCTGGTGACCGTCCTCAGCCTGCCGCCGCTGTGGCGGATGATGCGCCCGGACGGACTGCGCACGGAGTGACCGCCCGCGCGCGGCACCGGGCGCGAGCCCGCCGCGCGACGCCCGTACGGCCCGGACAGGGAGGAGGACCGTACGGGCGTCGCGCACCCGCGTGTCCCCGCCGCGTATCGGAGGACCGGGGGAGAGAGCGTCAGCGGCGCAGGTCCCGCAGGCGCTTGCCGCGCTCCGCCTTCGCCTCGACACCGCCGAAGACCGCCGCGCCGCGAACCACGACCACCGGGGCGTCCGGGTCCGCCGACTCCCTGGCCTCCACGTCGTAGCCGCCCATGATCCCGCTGCCCGAGCCGCGCAGGGTCACGTTCTCCGGCACCTTGATCTCGATGCCGCCGAAGACCGCCGTGGCGTGGACCACGAGCTCCCGCTGTTCGAAGAGTGCCTCGGTCAGGTCGATCTCGACACCGCCGAACAGCGCGAAGGCGCTGGTCCTCGCCCCCACCCGCCGGCGCCCCCTGCGCGTGGCGCCGCCGAAGACCGCGATCACGCTGTCGCCGCCCGCTCCGCACGTGCCGTGCGCGGCGGACGCCGAGGGGCCCGGGAGGGGAGCCTCCGGGAGCCCGGCCGGCAGGTCGCGCACCAGCGGCCGCAACTCGCCCATCGTCCTGGCCCGGTACACCGCCTCGACCCGCTCGGCGTGCTCACCGGCGTCCAGCCGCCCCTCCGCGAGCGCCTCGCGCAGGATTCCCGCCACCCGGTCGCGGTCGGCGTCGGAGGCGCGTACGTCCGCCGGGGGCGCGGCGGGGGGCCGTGCCGTGTGCCGTGCCGCGGACTGCTTGCGCAGGGAGGTCTTCTCGTCCACGCAGCCACCCTAGCGAACGCGATACATCGCGACTAGCCCGCGTCGGCCGGGAGTCCGGCCCGCCGGCTGAGCCGCACCTCACACCGCCGCCACCGGTCCGGGAGTCATACCCTGTGAGGCGCCATCGTCGAGAGGAAGAGACCGTCCATGCCTGCCGACCCCCGCCCGTCCCACGCGGCCGACCCCCGCCCGGCCTCCGAGGAGTTCGCCTACACCGAGCTCCTCCCCCTGGGCGAGGACAACACCCCCTACCGCCTGGTCACCGCCGAGGGCGTCAGCACCTTCGAGGCGGGCGGGCGCACCTTCCTCAAGGTCGAGCCGGAGGCCCTGCGCAAGCTCGCGGCCGAGGCGATGCACGACATCTCCCACTACCTGCGCCCGGCCCACCTCGCCCAGCTCCGCCGCATCCTGGACGACCCCGAGGCGTCCCCCAACGACCGCTTCGTGGCGCTGGACCTGCTGAAGAACGCCAACATCGCCGCCGCGGGCGTCCTGCCGATGTGCCAGGACACCGGCACCGCGATCGTGATGGGCAAGCGCGGCCAGAACGTGCTGACCGAGGGCGACGACGAGAAGGCCCTGTCCGGCGGCGTCTTCGACGCCTACGACCAGCTCAACCTGCGCTACTCCCAGATGGCCCCGCTGACCATGTGGGAGGAGAGGAACACCGGCACCAACCTGCCCGCGCAGATCGAGCTGTACGCCACCGACGGCGACGCCTACAAGTTCCTGTTCATGGCCAAGGGCGGCGGCAGCGCCAACAAGTCCTTCCTCTACCAGGAGACCAAGGCCGTCCTGAACGAGGGCGCCATGATGCGCTTCCTGGAGGAGAAGATCCGCTCCCTGGGCACGGCCGCCTGCCCGCCGTACCACCTGGCGATCGTCGTCGGCGGCACCTCGGCCGAGTACGCGCTCAAGACCGCCAAGTACGCCTCCGCGCACTACCTGGACTCCCTGCCGACCTCGGGCTCCCCGGCCGGCCACGGCTTCCGCGACCTGGAGCTGGAGGAGAAGGTCTTCGAGCTCACCCAGAAGCTGGGCATCGGCGCCCAGTTCGGCGGCAAGTACTTCTGCCACGACGTGCGCGTCGTCCGCCTGCCCCGCCACGGGGCCTCCTGCCCGGTGGCCATCGCCGTCTCCTGCTCCGCCGACCGCCAGGCACTGGCGAAGATCACCGCCGAGGGCGTCTTCCTGGAGCAGCTGGAGAGGGACCCGGCGCGCTTCCTGCCCGAGACCACCGACGCCGACCTCGACTCGGACGTGGTGAGGATCGACCTCAACCGGCCGATGGACGAGATCCGTGCCGAGCTGTCCAAGTACCCGGTCAAGACCAGGCTGTCGCTGAGCGGCCCGCTGGTCGTCGCCCGCGACATCGCCCACGCCAAGATCAAGGAGCGGCTGGACGCGGGCGAGGAGATGCCGTCCTACCTGCGCGACCACGCCGTGTACTACGCGGGCCCGGCCAAGACCCCGCAGGGCTACGCCTCCGGCTCCTTCGGACCGACCACCGCCGGCCGCATGGACGCCTACGTCGAGCAGTTCCAGGCCGCGGGCGGCTCCTTCGTGATGCTGGCCAAGGGCAACCGCAGCAAGCAGGTCACCGACGCCTGCGCCAGGCACGGCGGCTTCTACCTCGGCTCCATCGGCGGCCCGGCCGCGCGCCTGGCCCAGGACTGCATCAGGAAGGTGGAGGTCCTGGAGTACGAGGAGCTGGGCATGGAGGCGGTCTGGCGGATCGAGGTCGAGGACTTCCCCGCCTTCGTCGTCGTCGACGACAAGGGCAACGACTTCTTCACCGACCCCGGCCCGGCCCAGCCGTTCGTCACCTCCATCCCGGTGCGCCCCGCGGACTGACGGCCCGCCCCGGTTAGATTCGTCCCCATGACCGGGACGAGCGACGACAAGCGGCAATACCGGATCGAACACGACTCCATGGGCGAGGTGCGGGTGCCCGCCCACGCCAGGTGGCGGGCGCAGACGCAGCGCGCCGTGGAGAACTTCCCCCTGTCGGGCCGGCGCCTGGAGCGCGCGCACATCCAGGCGCTGGCCCGGATCAAGGCCGCCGCGGCCCGGGTCAACGCCGAGCTCGGCGTCCTGGACGCGGACCTGGCCCGGGCCGTCGAGCAGGCCGCCGAGGAGGTCGCCGAGGGCCGCTGGGACGACCACTTCCCCGTGGACGTCTTCCAGACCGGCTCCGGCACCTCCTCCAACATGAACATGAACGAGGTGCTGGCCACGCTCGCGAGCGAGCGGCTGGGCGTGCCGGTGCACCCCAACGACCACGTCAACGCCAGCCAGTCCTCCAACGACGTCTTCCCCTCCTCCATCCACATCGCGGCCACCGCCGCCGTCACCGGGGACCTGATCCCCGCGCTGGAGCACCTGGAGCGGGCGCTGGGGCGCAAGGCGGAGGAGTTCGCCGAGGTCGTCAAGTCCGGCCGCACCCACCTGATGGACGCCACGCCCGTCACGCTCGGCCAGGAGTTCGGCGGCTACGCGGCGCAGGTGCGCTACGGGGCGGAGCGGCTGCGCGCCTGCCTGCCGCGCCTGGCCGAGCTGCCGCTGGGCGGCACCGCGGTGGGCACCGGCATCAACACCCCGCCGGGCTTCCCGGCGGCCGTCATCGCCGAGGTCGCCCGCGCCACCGGGCTGCCGCTGACCGAGGCCCGCGACCACTTCGAGGCCCAGGGGGCCCGGGACGCCCTGGTGGAGACCTCCGGGCAGCTGCGCACCGTCGCCGTGAGCCTGACCAAGATCTGCAACGATCTGCGCTGGATGTCCTCGGGCCCGCGCACCGGGCTGGCCGAGATCCGCCTGCCCGACCTCCAGCCCGGCTCCTCGATCATGCCCGGCAAGGTCAACCCGGTGGTCCCCGAGGCGGTCCTGATGGTCGCCGCGCAGGTCATGGGCAACGACGCCACGGTCGCGGTGGCCGGTGCGTCGGGCAACTTCGAGCTGAACGTCATGCTCCCCGTCATCGCCCGGAACCTGCTGGAGTCGATCCGGCTGCTGGCGAACGCCTCCCGGCTGCTGGCCGACCGCACGGTCGACGGCATCGAGGCCGACGCCGAGCGGGCCCGGGAGTACGCCGAGTCCTCCCCGTCCGTGGTGACCCCGCTCAACCGCTACATCGGCTACGAGGAGGCCGCCAAGGTCGCCAAGCGGTCCCTGGCCGAGCGCAAGACCATCCGCGAGGTCGTCCTGGAGGCAGGCTACGTCGAGCGGGGCGCGCTCACCCTGGAGCAGCTCGACCGGGCCCTGGACGTGCTGCGCATGACCCGCCCCTGACCTGCGGCACGGGGCCGGGCCGGGGCGCGGATCCTGGGCCCGGCCCCGGGCACGGGCCTAAGATCCGTGCATGACGGCGGACACGGCGGATCACACACACGCGGCGGGCGGCACCCGCTGGAGGGCCGGCGAGCACATCCTGTGGCGGTACCGGGCCAACGGCGGCGACGCCCTGCACATCTGCCGTCCCGTGACCGTCGTCCGCGACACCCCCGAACTGCTCGCCGTGTGGATGGCGCCGGGGACCGTCTGCGTCAAGCCGGAGCTCGCCGACGGCACGCCCGTGCACCGCGAGCCGCTCGCCACCCGCTACACCAAGCCGCGCCGGACGGTGCGGTCGCGGTGGTTCGGCACCGGGGTCCTCAAGCTCGCGCGGGCCGGCGAGCCCTGGTCGGTGTGGCTGTTCTGGGACCGCGGCTGGCGGTTTCGCAACTGGTACGTCAACCTGGAGGAGCCCCTGCGCCGCTGGGCGGGCGGGGTGGACTCCGAGGACCACTTCCTGGACATCACCGTCAACCCCGACCGCACCTGGCGGTGGCGGGACGAGGACGAGTTCGAGCAGGCGCAGCGCGCCGGCCTGATGGGCGCCGCCCAGGCCGAGCGCGTACGGACCGCCGGGCGGCGCGCGGTGGAGGTGGTCCGCGCCTGGGGCAGCCCCTTCCGCGACGGCTGGGAGGACTGGCGGCCCGATCCCGCCTGGCGGATCCCCCCGCTGCCGCGCGACTGGGACCGCGAACCTGTACGGATCGGATGAAAGGGCTGGTGGGGTGGCCGCCCGTCTCGCATGATGGCGGAGGACGTTCCGCAGTCCCTTGCTGCGCACCCGGGCGTCGAAAGTAGGATCACCCCCGGACTCGGCGGAACGCCCGCCACAGCGAACTCCCCTTCTCCACAAGGGATTTGGCGCACCGCCGCGAGAGGAGCCCCAGCGTGAGCGACACGGAAGGCCACCAGGTGTACACGGGCTACGACAGAGCGGCGATCGACCGCACCGGCCAGGCCGAGGCGTTCGACGCGATCGGCGACCGCTACGACGACGTCTTCCCCCACAAGGAGGGGCAGCTGGCCGCCGGCGCCTGGCTGGCGAAGGAGCTGCCCACCGGTTCGCGGGTGCTCGACATCGGCTGCGGCACCGGGGTCCCCACCGCCCGCCAGCTCGCGGACGCCGGACACCGCGTCACCGGCATCGACATCTCGCCAGGCATGGTCGAACTCGGCCGGGCCAACGTCCCCGGCGCCGACTTCCGCCTGATGGACCTGGCCGACCTGGAGACCGCCGGTCTTGGGCCCTTCGACGGCGCCACCGCCTTCTTCTCGCTGCTGATGCTGCCGCGCAAGGAGATCCCCGTCGCCCTGCGGATGCTGCACGGGCAGCTGCGCCCCGGCGGGCTGCTGGCGCTCGGCATGGTCGAGGCGGACGTGGACGACTTCGCCATCCCGTTCCTGGGCCACACGATCCGGGTATCCGGTTACCTGCGGGAGGAGCTGCGCCAGGTGGTGTCCGACGCGGGCTTCGAGATCGAAGGGGAGGAGTCGTTCGCGTACGCCCCGGCCAGCACGGACGTATCCCCCGAGATACAGGTCTTCCTGAACTGCCGACGTCCTTGAGTCCCCAAGCGCTGGGCCCGCCCGATGCACGGCGCGGCCCCGGACGGATGGAAACCCAACGCGTGACGGAGTACCCGACCCCCCGACAGTCCGCTGCCCGGCCGACGGGCGGCGGTGCTCGTACGGCCGCGCCCGCGCCGGAACGAACGGCCGGGCGCGCCGACGCCGCGCACGCCGCGCTTCCCGATCCCCGGGACGAGCCGGGCGCGTCGGACAGGGCGCCGATCAGCTCGGGCAGCCGCTTCGGCTCACCCCCCGCCACGGCGAGCAGCACCGCGTACGCGTCCTGGTCCAGCTCCCGTTCGGCCGCCGCCAGTACCTCGCGCTCCCCGTCGGACAGGTGGTCCGTGCGCGTCCGTCCGCCCACCAGCCGGGCCAGGG
>NZ_JBKJFM010000113.1:0-20876 GCF_046614825.1 Streptomyces nanhaiensis | reverse complement strand
GACGCTCTCGCGGAAGTCCTCCGGACCGCCCCAGGCCACCACGTAGTTCTGCCTCCCCTCCGGCAGCAGACCCAGCAGCGCGCCCTGACCGATCTCCACCGGCTCGTACGGCTCCACCACCCGCACCGCCGCGGACGCCCGCGCACCGGCGGGCTCCGCACCGGCGGGGCGCTCGGGGGCGGTGGCGGTCAGGGCGGCGGCGGGACGCTCCGCCCCCCGGCCCCGCTCCCCGCCCGGCTCCCGGCCCTGACCCTGGCCCTGGAGGGCGAAGGCGGTGCCGCTCAGGCCCACCAGTGCGACGGCGGCGATCCCGGCCGCCACGAACCGCTGCTTGCTCATGCTTCCTCCACGTCGTGGGCGCCGCGTCCGCGGGGGACGTACGCCGTTCCTCGTTGTCATGACTCAGACGTGGAGAGAGGACGGAATCTATGTCAGGGCGCGGACTTCCCTCCGGGCGGGGCGCCCGCACCGGCCGCGGCGGCCCCCTCCCGCGCCGGAGAGGGAACGGCGGGCGCGGACGGCCCGGCGGGCGCCTCGATGCCCAGTGCGAGATCGCGGGCGGTCTCCGTCTCGCGGCGGAACAGCCGGTACCACATGAAGACCACGAAGCCCGCGAAGACGAACCACTGCGCGGTGTAGCCCAGGTTCTGGAACGCCTTCAGGTCCAGCCCGGTGCCCGCCGCCGCGACCGGCGGCACCGCCTCCATCGGCTCCGGCGCGCGCTGGACGGTGATCCACGCGTCGTGCACCTCGTAGGGCACCAGGTTGACCAGCGTGGCCGCGCTGATGATGCCGATGCGGCCCTGCGGCAGGGCGCCGCCGACGGCGCCCGGGGAACTCTGGCTCTCCGGCGCCTGGAGCACTCCGGTGACGCTCACCTCTCCGGCCGGCGGCGCGGGCACCCGCGCGGGATCGGCCTCGCCCGGCAGCCAGCCGCGTACGACGGGCAGGGCCCGGCCGTCGCCGGTGCGCAGCGGGGTCAGCACGTAGAAGCCCTCGCGGTCGCCGAGACGGCGGCCGGGCACCAGGAACTCGTGGCCCGCGTCGTAGCGGCCGGTGGCCCGGGCGGCCTGGCCGACGGTCTCCTGGGTGAGGGGCAGCAGATCGTCCAGCGGCCTGGCACCGGCCTCGGTGACCCCACCGGCCGAACGCTCCTGCCGGGCCTGGTGGGAGTCCACGCGGTCCTCGAAGCGGCTGAGCTGCCAGCTCCCCATGAGGAGGCAGACGGGGATCGACAGCAGCACGAAGAGGTTGATCACCCACCAGCGCGGGGTCAGCAGGAACCGGTACACGCCCTCAACGGTACGGGGGCGGGCCGGGGACCACCCACTCGCCCCCGCCCCGCGCGGCCGGGCCCGCCCGTTCGCCTCCCGCGCGTACGCGGGCCCGCCGTGCGCGGGCCCGCCGTACGTCAGCCCTCGGGGACGGGGCCGGTGCGGTACACCGTCCCGGCGCAGGCCCCGGTGATCTCGATCTTGCCGATGCGCGGCTCACCCGCCGCCGGCACGTAGCGCAGGACGACCGAGGCCGCCGCGGCGCCCGAGCCGCCGGTGTCGTACGCGAGCTGGGGGCTGATGCCGCTGCTCTCGGTGGGCTCCTCGACGGTGTCGCCGCCCTCGCCGCCCTGACCGCTGTCGGGGGGTGTCGTGCTGCCGCCGGTGCCACCGCTTCCGCCGGTGCCGCCGGAGGAGTCCGTGCCGCCGGTGCCACCGCTTCCGCCGGTGCCGCCGGAGGAGTCCGTGCCGCCGCTCCCGCCGCCGGTGCCGCCACTGCCGCCGGAGGAGTCGCCGGGGGCCGTCGGATCCGGGCCGGGGGTCGCCGGGCAGCCGGTGGTGCCGCCGCCCTCGCGCGGCACCCAGGCGAACCGCACCAGGTACGACTGGCCCGGTCCCAGGACGAACGACCCGGGTTCGAGCTGCGGGTCGGGCAGCCTGGAGGCCCTGCCGCCGGATGTGTGGTCGACGACGCTGAAGCCGGTCGGGTCGGCGGCGCCCTCCGGGGTGGCGGTGACGGTGTCGGATCCGTCCACGAGGCAGGAGGCGTCCGAGGTGTTCGTGATCCTGAAGGCCCCGTACACATGGCCTTCCTCGTCGGCGGAGCTCACCGTGGAGCCGCCGTCGCCGATCTGGGAGCGCAGGCAGCTCGGGGAGGTGGGGCCGAGGGTGTCACCGGCCTCGGGGGAGGCGGTGCCGTCCCTGCCGGAGCCGTCGCGCGACCCGGCCGCGTCCTCCCTGCCGCCGCCTCCGGAGTACTGGTCGGCGCCCTGGTTCGCGGCGTCGCCGCTCTGGCCGCCCGCCCCGGCCCCCTCCTGCCGGTCGTGGGCGCTGGCGGCGTTGGTGGTGTTGCCGTCCAGGACCCGGGTGATGACGCCGCTCTGCACCAGGGCGGGAGTGGCCACGCCGATGACGAGGGCGGCCGCGGCCGTCCCGACCGTGAGCTGCCTGCGGCGCGCCCGGCGGGCGGGTACGGCGTGGTGGAGGCGTTCGAGGGCGTCCGGGGCCGGCGCGACGTCCTCGACGGCGCCGCGCAGCATCAGCCGCAGCGAGCCCTCGTCCAGGCCGGCCGGGTCCACCGGGGCGTCCGGCCCGGCCGCCGGGCCCGCCGGATCCTCACCCGCCCGGTCCCCGTCCACCGAGTCCCCGTCCACCGGACTCCTGTCCGCCGGGCCGTCCGCGTCCGGCTCCCGTGCGTTCCGCCCCTCCCCCTCGTCGCGGTCGCCGGAGGCCCGGCCGGAGGGACCCGGCTCCGGCTCCGCCGTCTTCCGCTCACCGCCCGGGCCGTGTCCGGCTCCGGGTTCCCCTCGCGGGTCGCGCTGTTCCTCGTGCCGTCCGTCGCCGCTCATGCGGGCGCCTCCATCGCGACCCGCAGGGCGGCGATGCCCCGCGAGCCGTAGGCCTTCACCGAACCGAGCGAGATGCCGAGCGTCTCGGCGACCTGCGACTCGGTCATGTCCGCGAAGTACCGCAGGACCAGTACCTCCCGCTGGCGGCGCTGGAGCTTGCGCAGCGCCTTCTTCAACTCGTCCTGCTCGATGCGCGCGTACGCGCCCTCCTCCGCGCTGGCCATGTCCGGCATCGGCTTGGAGAGCAGCTTCAGCCCCAGGATGCGGCGGCGCAGCGTGGAGCGGGAGAGGTTGACGACGGTCTGGCGCAGGTACGCCAGGGTCTTCTCCGGCTCCCGCACCCGCCTGCGCGCCGAGTGCACGCGGATGAACGCCTCCTGCACCACGTCCTCGCAGGACGCCGTGTCGTCGAGCAGCAGGGCGGCGAGCCCGAGCAGGGAACGGTAGTGGGCCTGGTAGGTCTCGGTGAGGTGGTCGACGGTGGTGCCCGCCACTGTGGTGCCTGCTGCCATCGTGCCGTCAGCATCCCTCGCCTGCGAGGGGAGCTGTGCGGGACGGGACGCCGACCAGGGAGCGATCACGGGCATGCCCCTGCCGGGTTTGCCGCCGCCCGCGGGGACCCGTACGGGCGCCGTTGCGATTCCGAGTGCCTCTGCCACGCCTGTTGGACACGCTGCCCCCCGTCAGGGTTGTACGCGTGAAGGGCCGTTCTTTCCGGCGAGCCGGACGACCGCATGCGCACCACCTCTTCCTCTCCGCCGCCGAACAGGCGCCTTCGGCTTCCGGCAGTGGAACGGGAGACGCCCGCGCCCGGACCACGGTTCCGGGCATGCGAGGGAAAATCCTCATCCAGAAGGCTGGTCCGGATCAAGCGGTTACCAGGTATGACTTCATCACAGGTCCTTCACAATCGGTACCGGGGTCCGGATCCGGCCACCGGCGCCGGAGCGCACGGCCCGCGCACCCGCCGCCCCGAGGCCGCCGGAGGACGGGCCCGGAGCCTGCGAGACGGCCTCAGGGGCCTTCGACCGCGGCCGGGACGCGGCCCGGAACCGCCGCGGCCGACGGAAAAGACAGCGGTTTCCGGCCAACCCCCGTGAACACCCGTGGATCCCCGTCAGTCCTCGGCCCGCTCGGCCGCGACCAGTTCGCCGATCTGCGCCATGTTGAGCGCGGCGCCCTTGCGGAGGTTGTCGCCGCACACGAACAGCTCCAGCGCCCGCGGATCGTCCGGCGAGCGCCGCACCCGACCCGCCCAGACGGGATCGGTGCCGACCGCGTCGGCGGGGGTGGGGAACTCGCCCGCGGCCGGATCGTCGCACACCACCACGCCCGGCGCGTTCGCCAGGATCTCGTGCGCCTTGCCCACCGAGACCTCGCTCTCGAAGCGGGCGTGCACCGACACGGAGTGGGTGGTGAGGACGGGTACGCGCACACAGGTGGCGGTGGCGCGCAGTCCCGGCAGGCCCAGGACCCTGCGTGTCTCCTCGCGGACGGCCAGCTCCTCGGTCGTCCAGCCGTCCTCGGCCGGCGTCCCGGAGAAGGGCACCACGTTGAGCGCGATCGGCGCCGCGTACGGGCCGGTGTCGCCCACCGCGCGCCGTACGTCGCCGGGGTGGACGCCCAGCTCGGTGCCGGCCACGGCCGCGAGCTGCCCGCGCAGGGCCTCCACGCCCCGCCGCCCGGATTCGGAGACGGCCTGGTAGGTGGAGACGACCAGTTCCTCCAGGCCCCACTCCGCGTGCAGGGCCCCCAGCGCCACGATCATCGTCAGGGTGGCGCAGCCGGGACCGGCGACGATGCCGCGGGGCCTGTTCCGCGCCGCGTGGGCGTTGACCTCGGGGACGACCAGCGGTACGTCGGGATGCGTCCGGAACGCGCCGGAGTTGTCCACCACCACCGCGCCCCGGGACGCCGCGACCGGCGCCCAGTGGGCCGCGACCTCGGCGGGCACGTCGAACATCGCGACGTCCACGCCGTCGAAGACCTCCTCGCCCAGCGCGAGGACCTCGACCTCCTCACCGCGCACCGCCAGCTTGCGGCCGGCCGAACGCTCCGAGGCGACCAGGCGGATCTCCCCCCAGACGTCCGCGCGCTCCGACAGCAGCCCCAGCAGCACGGTGCCGACGGCCCCGGTCGCGCCGACCACGGCCAGGGTGGGCCGGTCGGCGCGACCGATCGGGGCTCGGGGGAAACCCCCGGCGGGGGTCATCGCCCGGTGCCCCCGTAGACGACCGCCTCGTCGCTCTCGCTGTCCAGGCCGAACGCGGTGTGCACCGCGCGGACGGCCTCGTTGACGTCGTCCTTGCGGGTGACGACCGAGATGCGGATCTCGGAGGTCGAGATCAGCTCGATGTTGACCCCGGCGCCCGACAGCGCCTCGAAGAAGGTGGCGGTGACGCCCGGGTTGGTCTTCATACCCGCGCCGACCAGGGAGATCTTGGCGATCTGGTCGTCGTAGCGCAGGGAGTCGAAGCCGATGCCGGCCTTCGCCCGCTCCAGCGCCTCGATGGCCCGGCGGCCGTCGGTCTTGGGCAGGGTGAAGGAGATGTCGGTCAGACCGGTGGACGCGGCGGAGACGTTCTGCACCACCATGTCGATGTTCAGCTCGGCGTCCGCGATGGCCCGGAAGATCTTCGCGGCCTCGCCCGGCTTGTCCGGCACTCCGACGACCGTGATCTTCGCCTCGGAGGTGTCGTGTGCGACACCGGAGATGAGCGCCTGCTCCATCGGCTGGTCCCCTTGCGGCTGGTTGCTGACCCACGTGCCCCGCAGCCCGGAGAAGGAGGAGCGGACGTGGATCGGGATGTTGTAACGGCGTGCGTACTCCACGCACCGGTGCAGCAGCACCTTGGATCCGGAGCTGGCCAGCTCCAGCATGTCCTCGAACGAGATCCAGTCGATCTTGCGGGCCTTCTTCACGACCCTCGGGTCGGCGGTGAAGACGCCGTCGACGTCGGTGTAGATCTCGCAGACCTCGGCGTTCAGCGCGGCGGCCAGCGCCACCGCGGTGGTGTCCGAGCCGCCCCGGCCCAGGGTGGTGATGTCCTTCTTGTCCTGGGACACGCCCTGGAAACCGGCGACGATGGCGATGTTGCCCTCGTCCAGCGCGGTCTGGATGCGGCCCGGCGTGACGTCGATGATGCGGGCCTTGTTGTGGACGGAGTCGGTGATGACGCCGGCCTGGCTCCCCGTGAACGACTGCGCCTCGTGGCCGAGGGATTTGATCGCCATGGCCAGCAGGGCCATGGAGATCCGCTCTCCGGCGGTCAGCAGCATGTCGAACTCGCGCCCCGACGTGACCGGGGACACCTCTCCAGCGAGATCGATCAGCTCGTCCGTCGTGTCGCCCATCGCCGAAACCACGACGACCACCTGGTGGCCGTTCTTCTTGGCTTCGATGACTCGCTTGGCAACGCGCTTGATGCCCTCGGCATCGGCAACGGAGGAGCCGCCGTACTTCTGCACGACAAGGCCCACGTGCGCTCCTCGTAATCTGTCTTCCGGGGCTCCCGTACAGGAACCCAGCGGTCGCTTCAGTTTACCGAGCAGGCCTTTCCGACCCCGCCTCTACCACATCGTGAGATGTACCGCCCACAAGCGGCCGCGGCGCGGCGCCACGTCGCACCGGCTCAGCGGGCACCCCTGCCCGCTCACGGCCTCTTCACACGGGAACGTTGCGCAGCTCACACCCGCCGCGCGACCGCGGTCAGGTCGATATCCACCGGAAACGGGACATCCGTCTTCAGCCGCTCGTGGTGGATGCCGGTCACGGCGTAGGTGCGGGTGGCGGGCTCCAGCTCGAAGACGTACGCGACGGGACTCGCGGCACCGTCCTCGCCCTCTCCCGCCTCCACCCGCCAGAAGTGCGGGATCCCGGCCGCGGCGTACTTGCGCGGCTTGGTCTCGCGGTCGCGTGCCTCGGAGTCGTCCGACACCACCTCGACGGCCAGCACGACGTCCTCGGGGCGGAAGCCGGTCTGCCGCAGCCTGGTCAACGCCTCGGCCCGGACGACCACGACGTCCGGTTCCGGACGATCCCGCTTTCCGAGGGTGACGGTCATCTCCCGGAAGACGTCCAGCTCGGGTGGGGCAGCCTGGAGAAGGCGGTTCTCCAGCAGGCGCATCGCGCGCGCGTGGAAAGCGGTCTGCGGACTCACGAAGACGAGGCTCCCGTCGATCAGCTCCGTGTGCGGGGGCAGATCGGGAATCCGGTCCAGGTCCTCGGCGGTGTACCCGCCCGCCGGCGGTCGCGGCCACGCGTACTCGGGCTCGACACTCATCACTGCTCCCATGAGCCGTATCCTCGCCGACGTCGTCAGCCTACCCAGCGGCTTCCCCGTTCCATCGCCCGTACGGGTGAACACCGGCCCGTCCGGCCGCCCTGCCCCCTCCCCACACCCGCTCCCGCTCCGCGCATGGCCGCCGCTCCACGGGGGTACTCCGGACAGCCCGGCAACGACGGCAACGACGGCAGACGGAGCGGGAGGCGGAAGGCCATGAACCAACTGGCACGCACGGCGCTGGTCCTGGCGGGCGCCGGGGCCGGCGCGGCGATCCTGCGCAAGGCAGCGTCCGCACGGCGCAGGGCGCGGGAGGACGGCGAGCGCTGGATGGTCGTGACCATCGATCGCGCGCCGACCGACGTGATGCCCCACGGCGACCCGCCCAGCCCCCTGGACGAGTTCGGCGACGCGCTGGAGATCACCGTGCGGCCCGCCCCCGGCGACCGCGGCACCGAGCTGGCCGCCCGGCTGCGCGAGCCCGCGTCGCCCGCCTCCGCCTCACTGCCGTCCCGGCTCGCGGGGAAGGACCCGCGCCAGGGGGTGCGGCGCGCGCTGCGCGAGGCCAAGTCCCTGCTGGAGACCGGTGAGGTGATGCTGCCGGACGCGCCGCCGACCGGACGCGGCGACACGGCCGGAGGCAAGGTCGTCGGACTGGCCTCCAGGCGAGCGGGCGGGGAGGGAGTGCTGTGAGGGCCCTGTGCTGGGAAGGCGTCAACAAGCTGTCGGTCGAGCAGATCCCCGAACCGGAGATCCGCAACGACCAGGACATCGTCGTGCGGCTGCTGCTGAGCACCACCTGCGGCTCCGACCTGCACATCATCGGCGGCTACATCCCCGCCATGCGGCCCGGTGACGTGATCGGGCACGAGTTCGTCGGCGAGGTGGTCGAGACCGGCTCCGGGGTGCGCCGCCACAGGGTCGGCGACCGGGTCGTGGTGTGCTCCTTCATCGGCTGCGGCCGCTGCTGGTACTGCCGGAACGACATGTGGTCGCTGTGCGACAACACCAACACCAACCCCGGCATCGGCCAGGCCCTCTTCGGCTACGAGACCGCCGGGATCTTCGGCTACTCGCACGCCATGGGCGGCATCCGCGGCAGCCACGCCGAGTACGTGCGCGTCCCCTTCGCCGACTACGGGGCCTTCTCCGTCCCCGAGGGCGTCGACGACCTCAGCGCGCTGTTCGCCTCCGACTCCGTGCCCACCGGCTGGATGGGCGCCGACCTCGGCGGGGTGAGGCCCGGCGACGTGGTGGCGGTGTGGGGCTGCGGCGCGGTCGGCCAGATGGCGGCGCGGGCGTCCGTCCTCAAGGGCGCCGAGCGCGTCATCTGCATCGACCGGATCCCCGAGCGGCTGGCGATGGCCGAGACGTACACCGGGGCCGAGACCATCGACTACACCTCCACCGACGTCGCCGCCGAGCTGCGCGAGCGCACCGGCGGCCGGGGCCCGGACGTGTGCATCGAGGCCGTCGGCATGGAGGCTCACAGCACCGGCCCCGGCCACCTGTACGACCAGGCCAAGCACCAGCTCCGCCTCCAGACCGACCGCCCCACCGCCGTGCGCCAGGCGATCCACGCCTGCCGCAAGGGCGGCACGGTCTTCGTGCTGGGCGTCTTCGCCGGAGCGGTCGACAAGTTCCCGCTCGGCATGGTCGTCAACAAGGGGCTGACGCTGCGCGGCGCGCAGATGCACGGCCAGCGCTACATCCCGATGCTGCTGGAGCGCATCGCCGCCGGCGAGATCAGCACCTCGCACCTGGCCACCCACACCATGTCCCTGGACCGGGCGGCCAAGGGCTACGACATGTTCAAGCACAAGAAGGACGGCTGCGTACGCGCGGTCTTCCACCCGTAGGACCCCGGCGGGAAAGATCTCCGGCGGAACCGCCGCCCGGATGTCGAGAGCCGCGCTCCGGCTCCGACCGAAGGGTGACAGCGCGCCGGAGGGGCGCGCGGACACGAGATACGGAGTCCGTCTTGAAGTACCTGCTGATGATCTACGGCAACCAGGAGAAGTGGAACTCCCTCCCCGCCGAGCAGTGGCCCGAGGTCATCGCACGGCAGGAGGCGTTCAACGCCCGCTACCGCGAGACCGGCGAACTCCTGGGCGCCTACGGGCTGGCCGACGCCGAGGCCGCGACGCTGGTGCGGCGCGGGAAGGACGGCGCCCCGGCCGTCACCGACGGGCCGTACCTGGAGACCAAGGAGTACATGGCCAGCTTCTACCTGCTGGACTGCGAGAACGAGGAGCGCGCCCGGCGGATCGCCGCGGACATGCCCCTGGCCGACACCGACCCGGTCGAGCTGTGGCCGATCCTCCACGAGTCCCCGGCCAACGGAGCCGGCCTGGCGGACGCTTGAGCACCGCTCCCACGGCAGACCGCCGTACCGAGGACCTGCTGCGCGAACTGGCGCCGCAGGTCCTCGGCACGCTCGTGCGCCGCCACGGCGACTTCGACGCCTGCGAGGACGCCGTCCAGGAGGCCCTGCTCGCCGCCTCCCTCCAGTGGCCCGGGCAGGGGACGCCGGACAACCCGCGCGGCTGGCTGGTCACCGTCGCCTCCCGGCGGCTGGTGGACGGGGTGCGCGCGGAGCGTGCGCGCCGGGAGCGCGAGGAGCGCATCGCCCTGGCCACCCCGCAGTCGGAACTGCTCGCCCACGCCGCCGACGCCACCCGGGAGGCGGACCGGGACGACTCCCTGGCCCTGCTCTTCCTGTGCTGCCACCCGGCGCTGTCCGCGCCGAGCCGCGTCGCGCTGACCCTGCGCGCGGTCGGCGGCCTGACGACGGCACAGGTCGCCGCCGCGTTCCTCGTCCCCGAGACGACGATGGCGCAGCGCGTCAGCCGCGCCAAGCGGACGGTCCGCGACGCCGGCGCGGCCTTCGCCATGCCGCGTACGGAGGCCGAGCGCGCCGAACGGCTGGCAGAGGTCCGCCACGTCCTCTACCTGGTCTTCAACGAGGGCTACACCGCCACCGGCGGCCCCGACCTGACCGCCCCCGCCCTGTCCGCCGAGGCGGTACGGCTGACCCGCCTGCTGCACCGGCTGCTGCCCGAGGACGCCGAGACGGCCGGGCTGCTCGCCCTGATGCTGCTCACCGAGGCCCGCCGCCCCGCCCGCACCGGCCCCGGCGGCGAACTCGTCCCCCTGCCCGAGCAGGACCGCACCCGGTGGGACCGGCGACTCATCACCGAGGGCACCTCCCTGCTGGAGCGCACCCTGCCCCGGGGACGGGTGGGCCCGTACCAGCTCCAGGCCGCCATAGCCGCCGTCCACGACGAGGCCGAGGACGCGGACGCCACCGACTGGCCGCAGATCCTCGCCCTGTACGGCCTGCTGGAGCGGATCGCGCCGAACCCGGTGACCACCCTCAACCGCGCGGTCGCCGCCGCCATGGTGCACGGCCCGGCCGCCGGGCTGGAACTGCTGACCGGGCTGGAGGAGGACCGGCGGCTGGCCCGCCACCACCGCCTGCTCGCCACCCGGGCCCATCTGCTGGAGCTGCTGGGCGAGTGGGAGGCGGCCGTGGAGGCGTACCGAGCCGCAGCCCGCCGCACCGCCAGCGCGCCCGAGCGACGCCACCTCACCGCCCGCGCGGCCCGCCTGGAGGCGGGAACCGGCTGACCACCGCGTACAAGCGGGGCCGGTTCAGGCCGCCGTCGCCGCGAACGCATCGACCCCGGTCAGCTCCGCCGACAGCTCCCACAGCCTTGCCGCCTGCTCCGGATCGGTGGCGTACGCGCGGACGCCACCGGCCGTCCCGGGGTCGCCCCCGTCCTCCCTGGCGAGCGGTGCGACATCGCAGTCCTCGCAGTAGACGCCGCCCGCGCCCGCCAGCCGCGGGGAGGTGGCCGCCCACACCTGCGTCGCCGCACCCTGCCCGGGCGTACGGTAGAAGTCCGCCCGGGTGCCGTCCTCCTTGATGAACCCCAGGGCGGCCATCTCCTCGTCGGGGACGTGGCGGGCCAGCGGGGTGTCGATGACACCGGGGTGCACCGCGAACGCCCGTACCCCCGCCTCCCGGCCGAGCATGTCGAGCCGCACGGCGAACAGCACGTTGGCCGTCTTCGACTGGCCGTAGGCGGTCCACTTCTCGTAGTCGCCGCGCTGGAAGTGCGGGTCCTCCCAGCGGATGGCCGAGGCGTGGTGGGCCTGGGAGGAGACCGAGACCACCCGCGCCCCGCCGTCCCGCGCCAGCGCGGGCCACAGCCGGTTGACGAGCGCGAAGTGACCGAGGTGGTTGACGGCGAACTGCGCCTCCCAACCCGGCCCGACGCGGGTCTCGGGGCAGGCCATGATCCCGGCGCTGTTCACCATGAGGTCGATGCCGCGTCCCGAGGCGAGGAAGCGCTCGGCGAAGGCGCGGACGCTACCGAGGTCGGCGAGGTCCACCTCCTCGACCTCCGCCCCGCCTATCCCGTCCACCGCCCTCTGCGCGGTCTCCCGCCGCCGGGCGGGCACCACGACCCGCGCGCCCGCGCGGACCAGTGCCCGCGTCGTCTCCAGCCCGATCCCCGAGTAGCCGCCGGTGACGACGGCGAGCCTTCCGGTCAGATCGGTCCCCTCCAAGACCTCTTCCGCCGTGCTCCACGCCCCGAACCCCGATCCGATGCCGTGCTGAGGTGTCGTCATGCCGCCGACGCTACGAACTGGAGCGCTCTCGAAGTCAAGTGCCGGCGATCCGCGGTCCGGCGACCGCGTCAGGCGTAGTCCTCGAGCTTCTCCGTCCGCAGCGTGATCCCGACCGGGTCGGGGATCTCCACCACGGCCCCGTACGGCCGCGTCGTCCGGCTCCGGTACGTGCCGCCCTCCGGCTCGGAGTACACGGTGACGCTGTGATCGTCGCGGTCGACGAGGAGGTAGACGGGAATGCCCGCCTCCGCGTAGCCGTCCCGTTTCTCCACCCGGTCGCGCCGGTCGGTGTCCGGATCGTACGAGGTGACCTCGACGGTCATCAGCACGCCGTCGGGCTCGGCCCACTCACCCCGGCCGGCGAAAGTTCCCTCAGGAGCGAGGGAGCCGTCCGGCCGGGCACGGCCACCGCGGTACTTCTCGATCCTGAGCCCGCGTTCCAGGTACAGGTTCAGCTCGGGACGCTGCTGGATGCACCGCCTGAGGAGCCACATGACGATTTCGTCGTGGTCACCGTCCGGCACCGGCTTGACCTCTAGCTTTCCGTTGATGAACTCCAGCCGCACGGTCTCCGGCGCCGTGCGGGCGATCTGCTCGAACTCCTCGGCGAGCATCTGCGGCCGGTCAGCGGTCCTAGGGGTCATGGCGTCGCCTCCTCGACTCCATGGTGCCCCGGCGACGGCCGTCTCGACCTGAGCAGTCATGTGCGGCTCCGTTCAGATACGCGGCCGGCGGCGCGCAGGCGGTCGACGCGCGCTCTGATCTCGTCGGGCGTGGGGCCCGCCGGGGCGGCCGGGGGCAGGCCGCGGCAGTCGCGGCACAGGCCTCCGGGAAGGGCATCGGGGCGACCCGGGACGCCGCACACCGTGCACTCCGCCATCCGCAGCACGCCCGGTCCCGGCGATCCGGAGGCGGGGCCGGGCGCGGATGCCGCATCGGGTGCCGGCTCGGGCGCGGGCTCGGGCGGGAGCTTGTCCGTCAGGCGCCTGCGGGCGAGCGCAGCCGGGTGGTGGACCTCCGGCGGCAGCCCCGCGAGCAGCGCGCCGGTGAGCTGCCGCTCGTCGGCCCCGCGCTCCAGCCACCGCCCGGCCAGCTCCTCCAGGGCCGCGCAGTCGGCGGCCGAGAGCGTCATGCGCGGCTCGGCGCGGCCGAGCCCGGCCAGCACTCCGTACGCCCGCGAGCGCGGCGGCCGTACGGGGGCGGGCGCGGATACGGGCGCGGCCCCGGCGGTGGCCCCGGCGGCGGGTTCGGTGGCGTTCCCGGCGGGCTCGTCCCCCGGGTGCTCACCCGCCAGGAACGCCGCCCACCACGCGTCGCCGCGCGCCGTCCGCGAGAAGTACGTGCGCGTCACCCAGCGCGGGCTGCCGCCGCCGGTGACGTGCTCGCGCCCGCGCCGCAGGTGCCCGGCCTCCGACAGCCGCCGCAGCACCGTGCCCAGCGCGCACTGCCCGTAGTCCGGCAGCACCCTGGCCAGGGTCTTCACGGAGATGTCGGCGCCGTCGGGCAGCCGGTCGAGGTAGGCGGCGACGGACGCCTCGCGCCGGGGCAGGTGCGCGAAGTCGGCCGCCGTACGCGGCCGTTGGCCGGGCGCGGTGCGCTTTCCGTAGCCCGGTGACGCCATGGGGTGCTTGTGCGCGGGCATGCCGGCGCTAAGGTCGTGTGCAGCCACAGGATCGCCTCTTCGATCTGGGTGGTCAGACCCCCGTCGGTGCGCCAACACCGGGCGGGGGTCGAGTTCTTTGATCGGCACGCTACACCGGCGCCACCGATCGTCGCGACCCGGTCACCTCAGGTCATCTCCGCAGGCACGGTTGTCGTACGCGCGCCGCAGGGGAGGGTGGGCGGGTTGTACCAACCCGCCCATTCCTCACAAGCAGCGCTCGAATCCCGGAACCTGAGACCCGGGCGCCGCAACGGCCCCGAGCGCCCCTGGTGAAATCCCCGCTCCCCGGCGGACTTGCCGCGTACACGCCCGTGTCCGGGTCCCGGGTCACGAGCGCCGGGCGCGCCCCAGCAGCATTTCGCGCTCACGCTCGTTCTGCGTCAGGGACGCGGCGCGTTCGAACTCCGCGCGCGCCTCCTCCTCGCGCCCCAGGCGCTCCAGCAGATCGCCCCGGACGCTGGGCAGCAGGTGGTAGCCGCGCAGGGCGGGTTCGCCAGTGAGGGCGTCCACCAGCCTCAGACCGGCCTCGGGCCCCTCGGCCATGGAGACGGCCACCGCCCGGTTCAGCTCCACCACCGGCGAGGGTGTGAGCGCCGCCAGCCGCCCGTACAGCGAGGCGATCAGCGCCCAGTCCGTGTCCTCGTACCGCGCCGCCCGCGCATGGCAGGCGGCGATCGCCGCCTGGAGGCAGTACGGGCCGTACGGGCCGCTCCCCGCGCGCCGCAGGGCCTCCAGGCCCCGGAGGATCAGCATGCGGTTCCACCTGGCGCGGTTCTGGTCGGCGAGCAGCACCGGCTCGCCGCCGGGGCCCGTACGCGCCGGGACGCGGGACGCCTGGAGCTCCAGCAGCGCCGCCAGCCCGTGCACCTCGGGCTCCTCCGGCATCAGCCCCTCCAGCACACGGGCCAGGCGCAGCGCGTCCTCGCACAGGGCCGGGCGGCACAGGTCGTCGCCGGCCGTCGCCGAGTAGCCCTCGTTGAAGACCAGGTAGACGACCTCCAGCACGGACGGCAGCCGCCCGGCCCGCTCCTCTCCGTACGGCGCCTCGAAGGGCACCCCCGCCGCGGCCAGCTTCCGCTTGGCGCGCACGATCCGCTGGGCGACGGTCGCCTCGGAGGTGAGGAACGCGCGGGCGATCTCCTGCGTCGTCAGCCCGCCCAGCAGCCGCAGCGTGAGCGCGGTACGGGCCTCCGCGGAGAGGACGGGGTGGCAGGCGGTGAAGACCAGCCGCAGCAGGTCGTCGTCGATGTCGTCCGGATCGGCGGGCTCGGGCGGCGGCGGGGCGTCCTCCAGCGTCCGCCCGACCTCGGCCAGCTTGCGCGCGTACGTCTCCCCGCGGCGCACGAGGTCGATCGCGCGCCGCTTGGCGACGGCCGTGAGCCAGGCGCCCGGCCGCTCCGGTACGCCTGACTCCGGCCACTGCTCCAACGCCGCCACCAGGGCGTCCTGCGCGATCTCCTCGGCCAGCCCGACGTCCCGCACGACGCGGGCCACGGCGGCGATGATCCGCGCGGACTCGATCCTGAACACCGTCTCGACCGTCTCGGCCGTCGTGGTCGCGTCCGTTCCCGTCACGGCCACCCATCAGAGCAGCCGCACGGCGTCAGCGGCAAGGAAGCTCGGACGGGTCGGACGGACCCTCCTGGATCTCGCGGAGCTCGGCGGTGACGTCCCAGTGCTCCGGGTGGGCCTCCAGGAACCGCCTGGTCCACTCCAGGGCCTCGGCCCGGTCCCTGACCTGGATGATCGCGTAGCCGCCGACGACCTCCTTGGTCTCGGTGAAGGGACCGTCGGTGTGGCTGACCTTCCCCCCGGACCAGGTGAGCCGGGTGCCCTGGGAGGTCGGGGCGAGCCCGGCCGTGTCCAGCATGACCCCGGCCTTGGTGATCTCCTCGAACAGCGCGCCCATGCGCTTCTCGAAGTCGGGGTCGGGGGCCTGGGAGGGGAGGTTCTGCTCGTCGATGCGGATCAGCGACATGAAGCGGGGCATGGTGGCTCCTCGGTTCGGTTCCGGTGGCGGAGGCGGGCTCTCCTCCCGCCTCTCACCCATGCGTCGATCGGGAGACGGCCGGATCGACAGCCCGCCGGATTTTTCCCGGGAATCTTTTCCGGCCCGGCCCCGGCCTGGTTACGGCCCTGCCCCGGCCCTGCCCCGGCCCGGTCCCGCCTCAGAACCGGCCGCCCCTGACGGCCGCCACGAACGGCCCCCAGCCCTCGGCGGAGAACACGACCACCGGGCCGGACGGCCGCTTGGAGTCGCGCACGGGTATCAGGCCAGGGAGGTTGTCGGCGACCTCGACGCAGTCGCCGTTGTTGCCTCCGCTGTAGCTCGACTTGCGCCAGTGCGCGCCGGTCAGATCACGCTTCACACCCACGCTCGTACTCCTTCGCCGCCGACTCGATCATGGCCAGGGAGACGTCGGGCGACAGCGCGGCCGCCCTCGCGTGGTCGAAGGCGGCCTCGCACTTGCCCACCACCGCCGGATCGTCCAACAACTCCCCGGTGAAAGGGCCTTCAACGTACGCCACGGGCGGCGCGTCCACGAACGTCATCACGGTCAGGTTCCCCTCCAGCAGCGCGTGCGCCCGCGCGCTGAACGGCAGCACCTGCACGAGTACTCGGTCGCCCCCCGCGAGTTCGGTTATGTGCCGCAGTTGCTCAGCCATGTCGGCGTCGCTGCCGATGGGGCGCCGCAGGATGCTCTCGTCCAGAATCGCCCACAACTCGGGTGCTGTTGGGCCCTCCAGGAGCCGCGCCCGCGCCATCCGGCTCCTGACGCCCTCCTCGTTCCGCTCGGCCGGGCGGAACGGCTGAGCCGCCCGGAAGACCGCGCGGGCGTACCCCTCGGTCTGGAGGAGCCCGGGCACCAGCGTCGGCGAGTAGGTGCAGATCGTGGTGGCGAGGGTCTGGAACTCCGCCGCCTCGGCGAAGTAGTCGGCGAACGGCGAACTGTTGATCAGCTCCTCGCACATCCGGGAGAAGTAGCCGTCCGTGCCCAGTTCCTCGTCGAAGCGGCGGGCCGGCTCCAACTGCGGCTTGCGGACAGCCGACTCGAACTGCCCGATGTACGAGCCCGAGCAGAACACCCGCTCACCCAGCTCCTGTTGGGTGACGCCCGCCGCCTCGCGGCGGCGTCTGAGCTCGGAGCCGAAGAACTCCCAGCCGATCTTCGGCCGCCCGGGACGGCCCGGTCCGCTTCCACCACTGGCCATGGCGTCACTCCCCAGCAAGGGTCACTGCAATGGTCTAACCCTGGCGAGCGCAGCCGTCAGCGGCCACTCTGGGTATCCGTTCGGGGACTCTCGGAACACGGAGGAGGTCAGGCGTGGTCGCGACAGGGCGGCAGGCCGATCGTGAACGGCTCGGCGTCGCGGAGGAGGCGGTGGACGAGCTGCGGAAGGCGCTGCGCGGCGCGGGCGTCACGCTTCCGTCGCTGCGCGTGGACCTGATCTCGTACGCGGGCGACACGGCCGATCCGCCGCTGGTGGAGCTGGGCCGCTGTACCCCCGCCACGGCGCGGCGGCTGGCCGCCGCGCTCGTGCGGGCGGTCACGGAGGGTGAGGGGCGGTGAAGCCCGTCGTCGGTTCGTACGTCGTGGACGGCCGCAGCGACCGGGTGGGGCAGGTGATGGGGACGGTGGGTGGGCTGGTGCGGCTCCGGCCGCCCGGCGGGGGACCGGAGTGGGACTGCCCGGCCGACGCACTGCGGCCGGCCGGGACGTGCGAGGAGCTGCGTGCCCGGGTGACCGAGATCAACCGCGACCGTACGAGGAGGCTGCCGTGAGCATGCGCAGTGTGATCCGTTTCGCGAGCTGGACGCTGGAGCCCGACCGGGAGCCCGACGCCGAGCCCGTCACGTACGCGATGGAGTGCGCGGTGTGCGGACGGCGTTCGGGGGCGGGCGTCGACTTCCAGGACGCCCAGCGCTGGGCGTTCGCCCACGCGGGCCGCAACCCCTCCCACCACACCTACCGCGAGGTCATCCACCGCCCCTGGCGTGCCTGGATGCGCTGACGGCCGCCCGGCCGGTACCCGGCGGGTTCGCGTAGGTGCGGACGGAGGAGCTCCTCGGCCCGGACCGGCTGGGGGGCCGGGCCTCGCCATGGCCTTCCGAGCACTCGGAGCCGCCGGGCCGCCGGATCTCAGGGCAGGTCGACCAGCCCGAGGAACACCAGATAGGCGAGGACCACGCAGACGGGGGCGAGGACGGACGCCCCCCGGGCAGCCGTACGGCGCCGCAGCCCGGCCAGGACGCAGGCTGCGACCAGTCCGGCCAGGGCGGCCAGGAGCCCGGAGAGGTAGACGGCGAAGGCGGCGTCGAAGCTCTCCTCGAAGCGTTCGGCCTCGAGGTCTGCGCAGGAGTCGCAGGCCATGGGCGTGAGCGCGGCGAAGAAGAAGGTGAGGCAGGCCAGGGGCAGCGCCACGACCGTGGACACGATCGGCGCGGTCCATGAGCGCGGAGCCCGGGTCTCCGAGGTGGTGTCAGCCATGTGGACCACCCAACCCCGCCGTGACTCGGCGCGCATGGGCTCTCGTACTCATCCCGGCGGGGTGGTTACCGGCCGACGAGACCGGTCCCGGGCCGGGCGCGGAGTGCGCCCGGCCCGGGACCGGTTTCTGTACGAGGCCGTCGGACCCGGATCAGTCGCGCGTCGGCTTGATGCCCAGCGGGGCGGCGATCTCCGCCGCCATCACCGCGCCGGCCTCCCTCTCCAGCTGGAGGTCGTCGGCGTCGGTGTCCGTGTCCAGGCCCTCCAGCTCGTCGAGGGGGGTGTCGAGCCGGACGTGGGCCACCAGCGACTGGAGGGCGCGCAGGGACGCGGACGCGGTGGGGCCCCAGTTGGACAGGTAGGAGAACTGCCACCACCACAGCGCCTCGCTGATCCGCCCGGCCCGGTAGTGGGCCATGCCGTGGCGCAGGTCGGTGACCACGTCGGCGATGTCGTCGGAGATGCGGCAGGCGACCGGGGCGCTGCGCGCGTACGGGTCGAAGACCTCCGAGTAGACGTCCACCGGGTCCAGCAGCCGGGCGAGCCGCATGCGCAGCTCGTCGACGTCCGGCTCCGGGCCGGTGTCCGGCTCGTACCGCTCCTCCGGGACGATGTCCTCGTGTGCGCCCAGGCGCCCGCCCGCGAGCAGCAGCTGGGACACCTCCAGCAGCAGGTACGGGACGGCGCTGTCCGGCTCGTCCCCCTTGGCCACCTCGGTGACCGCCACGAGGAAGCTCTCGACCTGATCCGCGATCTGCACCGCGAAGTCGTCCGGGCTGCGGTCCTGGCCGCGGTCCGGGGTACGGTCCTCGTCGCGGTCCTGGCCGCGGTTCTCGGGCTTGGCTTCAGACATCGAGCAGTCTTCTCCCCTCGAAGGCACGTCCCAGCGTGACCTCGTCGGCGTACTCCAGGTCTCCTCCGACGGGGAGGCCGCTGGCCAGCCTGGTCACGCGCAGGCCCATGGAGGACACCATGCGCGCGAGGTAGGTGGCCGTCGCCTCCCCTTCGAGGTTCGGGTCCGTGGCCAGGATGAGCTCGGTGACGCTGCCGTCGGCGAGCCTGGCCAGCAGTTCCCTGATCCGCAGATCGTCCGGACCCACGCCCTCGATCGGACTGATCGCACCGCCGAGGACGTGGTAACGCCCCCGGAACTCACGCGTCCGCTCGATGGCCACGACGTCCTTGGGCTCCTCCACGACGCAGATGACCGACGGGTCGCGGCGCGGGTCCTGGCAGACCCTGCACCGCTCGGCCTCCGCGACGTTGCCGCAGACCTCGCAGAACCGGACTTTCTCCTTCACCTCGGTCAGCGCGTGGGCGAGCCGGCGGACGTCCGCCGGTTCGGCCTGCAGGATGTGGAAGGCGATCCGCTGCGCGCTCTTGGGACCGACGCCGGGCAGCCTGCCCAACTCGTCGATGAGGTCCTGAACCACGCCTTCGTACACGGCCGCCTACTCCACTCTTCCCGCTCTGCCCTTGCCGCTCCCGCACGGTCCCCGCACTGACCGTACGCTCGTTTCCGCTTTTCGGTGCACCATGCACCCGGCGCGCGGTCCGCGCCGGGCCGTCGTCAGAAAGGCAGGCCCGGCATGCCGCCCAGCCCCTGGGCGAGGGGGCCGAGCTTCTGCTGCTGGAGCTCCTGCGCGGCGGTGTTCGCGTCGCGGACGGCCGCGAGGACCAGGTCGGCGAGGGTCTCGGTGTCCTCCGGGTCCACGGCCTCGGGGGCGATCACCAGGCCCTTGAGCTCGCCGGCGCCGGAGACCGTGGCCTTCACCAGGCCGCCGCCCGCCGACCCCTCGACATCGGTCTCGGCCAGCTCCTGCTGGGCCGCAGCGAGGTCCTGCTGCATCTTCTGGGCCTGCTGAAGCAACTGCTGCATGTTGGGCTGGCCACCACCGGGAATCACGGGATTCGCTCCTGGCTCGCTCGACGACGTGTACGTGTGCGCACGTGTGCTCGCCGCGTACGCACCCGCCTTGTACTCCGTACCCCTGAGCGTACGCGCTCCCCCCGCCTGTTGGCCTCGTCAGGCCCGGACGATCCCGTCCGCCGCCGGCATGCGTGCGGAGGGGGCTCGGAGCGGGCGGGCGTCACTCGTGGTACAGCTCCTCCAGCACCGTCGCGCCCAGTTCGCGCACGATCAGGTCGTGGCCGGACAGGGCGGTGTCGTCCAGATCCGGGTCGTCCTCGGCGGGCATGTCGTCCTCCGGCGCCACGGGGGGCGGGGGCGGCGGATCCGCCTCGCCGTACGGTGCGGGCGCCTGGGGCCCCTGCGGCCGGGAGGGCTGTGGCCGGGACTGCTGGGGCTGCGGCCGGGCCGGCTGCTGCTGCCCGTACGGCGCGGAGGAGGGCTGGGCGGCGGGGGGCGCCGCCACGGCGGCCGACCGGAAGCCACCCGGACCCCCGGAGGAGTGCGGGGACTGCGATGCCTGCTGGAACTGCGCGGACTGCTGAAACTGCGGGGAGTGCGGGGACTGCCCCTGCGGCGGCGCGGAGCCGCCGGAGGCGTCGACGACGGACTCGATCCGCCACTGCACGCCGAACTCGTCGGCCAGCGCGGTGCGCAGCACGTCCTCGCTGCCGCCGTTGGCGAAGCTGTCGCGGGCTCCCTGGTTGGAGAAGCCGAGGCGGAGCGTCGTCCCGTCGAACCCGGCGACGTGCGCGTTCTGGCTGAGCAGGATCCAGGTGAAGCGGCGGCGGCCCTTGACCGCGTCCAGGATGCCGGGCCACATCTGCCGTACCTGCGCGGCTCCCTGCCCGCCGTCGGCGCCGCCCTGGGGCGCCGCGGGGGCCTGGGCAGGAGGAGCCGGAGGGGCCGGGGCCTGGGGCTGCGAATGGGCCTGCGGAGCGGAGGCCGCGGGGGCTGTGGAGGCTGTGGGTGCGGACGCCGGAGTGGGCCAGGCGCCGGGGCGCCGGCCGTCGTCCTGCGGCTGGGCGGGCGGCTGTGCCGGCTGGGCCGG
>NZ_JBKJFM010000112.1:0-21466 GCF_046614825.1 Streptomyces nanhaiensis | reverse complement strand
GCCGTGGCCGGTGTCTGGCACGGCTGAGCGGCCGGGGCCCGCCGGTGGCCGGGCGCTCGGCTACCGGCGGCCGGGCACGCGCGCGCCGGGCACGGGCACCCGCGACCAGTCGGTGCCCGACCCCAGGTGGAAGGACGGGTACGCGGGCTGGTTGTACGTCGTCTGCTGCCGCGCCACCTCCACCCGGTACTGCGGGTCGTGCATCAGCGTGTACAGCTTGCGGTCGGTCACCTCGGTGCTGGTGTAGAGCCGTATCGCCGAACTGTCGGCGGTGCGCACCAGCAGCTCCTCGCGCCAGTCGCCGAGGACGTCGGCCACCAGCGAGGGGTTGCCCTTGGTGCCGTTGTTGGTGCGGGTCCCCTCGGCGGTCAGCAGCGTGCCGCGTCGCCAGTCCCTGATCACCGGGGTGTCCTCGCCGGCGCCCTCCACGATCTGCGTGGTCGTGTCGGCCGCCCAGCGGATGCTCATGTTGGTGCCCGGGGTGGCGTCCGCGATCCGCTCGCCGTCCGCGCTCCACAGGCCGACGCCGCCCGATCCCCAGGTCTCCAGGCCCGGCCGCGCCGGGTCGACGTCGCCGACCATGCCGCGGCCGGTGTCCACGCCGGTGTAGCCGCCGTACAGCACCTCGCCGGTGGCGGCGTCGCGCAGCGCGTGGCCGTAGGGGGCCCAGCGCCCGCCCTCGTGGACGGTGTGGATCTCCAGGCCGGGCCGGTCCGGGTCGATGTCGGCGACGTGCATGGCGTCGCCGTGGCCGAGCCGCACGCTCTGCCCCGGCACGGCGCTCCCGGGCGGGGCCTCGGCGAAGGAGCTGTAGAGCAGGGAGCCGTCGTCGTCGAGGGTGGCCGCGCCGTAGACGATCTCCTGGCGGCCGTCGCCGTCCACGTCCGCCGCGCTCAGGGAGTGGAAGCCCTGGGTGGTGAGGGTGCCGTACTCGGGGTCGGTGCCGTCCACGCCGTGCGGGGAGTCGTCGAATGGGTTGGACATGGGCGTCCAGCCGCTGTCGGCGAGCCACTGGCGCTTCAGGCGCCTGCCGTCCCAGCGGTAGGCGGCCAGGGTGGCGCGCGTGTAGTAGCCGCGGGCGAAGACGGCCGAGGGGCGCTCGCCGTCGAGGTAGGCCACGCCCGCCAGGAAGCGGTCGACGCGGTTGCCCGGCTCGATGCGGCTCATGGCGTAGTCGCCCCACATCAGGCCGTCGTCGTGCCGCCCGGGCTCGTAGCGGACGGTCTGGAGCTCGCGGCCGGTGGCGCCGTCGAACACCGTCAGGTACTCGGGGCCGGTGAGGACGAAGCCCTCGAAGGTGCGCAGGTCGTTGCGGGAGCTGCGGGAGGGGGCGTAGACGTCGGTGAAGTGGTCGGCCAGGTCCTCGGCGGCGGCACGGGAGAGCGGGTAGTCGTGGCGCCGCTCGATGCCGAAGGCCTCCTCCAGGGTGGCGGGCCACCGCCCGGCGGTCACCTCGGGGTGCTCGTGCCAGCCGAGGAACGTCTCCACGACGTGCTCGCGGTAGTCCGCGGCGCTCATCCGGTGGTCGTCGCTGTGGGAGTGGCCGGCGCGGACGTCCTCGCGCGGCATGGTGACGTACCGCTCGGAGACGACGCGGCCGCGTGGGTCGTAGCGGATGCTCCTCGTGCCGGGCGCGGTCCTGACCATCATCTCCGCGCGCCCGTCGCCGTCGAAGTCGTAGACGGGGAACTGGGTGTAGTGGGCGCCCGCGCGGATGTTGACGCCCAGGTCGAGGCGGTGCAGCAGGGTGCCGTCGAAGCGGTAGGTGTCGATCAGGACGTTGCCGGTGTAGCCCTTCTGGGAGACGTCCTTGGAGTTGGACGGGTCCCACTTGACGACGTACTCGTAGCTCCCGTCGCCGTCCACGTCGCCGACGCTCATGTCGTTGGCGGAGTAGGTGTACCTCTCCCCGGCGGGGGTGACGCCGTCGGGGGGTCTGCGCAGCGGCAGTTCGGCGTACGACTCGGACCAGGGGGCGACCGCCCGGCCGCGCCCGCCGTCCTTCACCTCGCGGCCGCCGACGACGGGGACGACGCGGTACTCGGAGTCGGGCGGGGCGCCGCGGTCGAGGAAGTTGGTGCTGTCGGTGACGGTCGCGACGGGCTCGCCGTCCCGGTAGACGCGGAAGTCCGGGCCGGCCATGCCGGTGGCGGTGGAGCCGGTGGTCTCGGTGCCGAGCAGCCGCCAGCTGAGGAAGACGCCCTCGCCGGTGGCGACGGCGACGAGGCCGCGGTCGAGCTCCTCGAGCTGGACCGGCCGGCCCTCGCCGCGCCCGCCGCCGTGTCCCTCGCCGGGCAGGGCGTCCGCCCGGGCGGCCTGGGCCGCGGGGGCGCCGGTGGCGAGCAGCACGCCGGCCAGCAGCGCGGACGTCCGCCGCCGCGGCACGGATGCCGGGCGCCGTCCTGGGGACCGGGGTCGTCCGGATTGCCGGAGGGGTCGTCTCATCGCGCGGTCCTTCCCGCCCTCGGCCTGACCCGGGAGGATCGGGAGGGCCGTGTGGATACGTTGCCGTGCGCCTTTGATACGTTTCAATTGATTCGTTTCAAGGAGCGGGCGCGACGGTATGGGCCCGGGGAGCGGCCGTCAAGACCCCGCGTCGGGACTCGCCGTCCGCCTGCGGTTTCCCGGAGTCGGACGGAGCCCGGCGGACGGAGCCCGAAGGGACGGAACGGGACCGGGCGGAGTCGGGGGCGCAGGCGGGACCGGGCAGGACGGGCGGCGGGGCGGACCGTAGGCGGACGCCCCGCCGCCTTTCGCGCGGCCTGCCGCTACACCGCGGCCTTCTGCTTCCTGTGCCCGTTGCCCATCTCGGGCTTGAGGAGCACCTTGGTCCAGCCCTCGTCACGCCGGTCGAAGTGCTGGTAGGCCTCCGGGGCCTCGTCCAGCGGGACCCGGTGGGAGACCACGAAGCTGGGAGTGGCCCGGCCCGAGATGATCATGTCGCGCAGCTGGCGGTTGTACGACTTGACGTTCGCCTGACCGGTCCCCATCCGCAGGCCCTTCTCGAAGAACCTGCCGATCCGGAAGAGCAGCTCGCCCTTCTTGGCGCTCTCGCTGGGGCCTCCGGGGTCCGAGGGCACGTACAGCCCGACCACTCCGAGCATCCCGGTGGGGCGTACGGCCTCGACCAGGGTGTTGAGCACCATCGCCGGCTGCTCCTCGCCCTCGGGGACCGTGGCCTGGTAGCCGACGGCGTCGATGCCCTTGTCGGTGCCCTCCCCGCCGGTCTGCTCCTTGATCTGCTCGGCGGCGTCGCCCTTGCTGTAGTCGATCGGGGTCGCGCCGATCCGGCCCGCGAGGCGGAGCCGGTCCGGCTGCTTGTCGACGACGAAGACGCGGGAGGCCCCGCGCAGGACCGCGGAGTAGGCCGCCATCAGGCCGACCGGCCCGGCGCCGAACACGCACACCGTCTCGCCGGGGGAGACCTGCGCCAGCTCGGTGGCGTGGTACCCGGTGGGGAAGATGTCGGCCAGCAGGGCGAAGTCGTCCTCGTGCTCGGTGCCCTTGGGCAGCTGCAGGCAGTTGAAGTCCGCGAACGGCACCCGCAGGTACTGCGCCTGGCCGCCGGTGTAGGGGCCCATCGACACGTAGCCGTACGCGCCGCCGGCGAAACCGGGGTTGACGGTCAGGCAGAAGCCCGTCCGCCCCGCCAGGCAGTTCTTGCAGAAGCCGCATGCCACGTTGAACGGCATGACGACCCGGTCGCCCTTCTTCACCGTGGCGACCCCGGAGCCGGCCTCCTCCACGACCCCCATGTTCTCGTGGCCGAACACGATGCCCGGCTCCGCGCCGGTGCGGCCCTCGTACATGTGCAGGTCGGAGCCGCAGATGGCGGACGTGGTGACCTTGACGATCACGTCCGTGGGGTCCTGGATCCGGGGGTCGGCGACCTCCTCGACGTCGACGCTGAAAGGTTCCTTGTAGACGACGGCTTTCATCGCTGCCTCCTTGCGGCGCGGCGCGGCGCGGTGCGCACGGTCCGCGAGAGCGCCGCCGCGGCGCGCGTCACATGTGGTGGATTCCGCTCATACTTCGCATTCTCGCCGGTGAGAATGCGCGGGTGTCCGCGGGAGAGGACGCTGAAACCTGCCGGCGCACGGCGCCGTACGGGCTGCTCCGGAGGCGTCCCGCGGCCGCTTTGGGGGCGCCCCGAAAATGGCCCGGGAGCGCGTTCCCGGGAGGCACGGAAGGCGCGAAGGGGACTAATCTGGCATGGGAGCCGGTCGACCGGTCGACCGGGGGCGGTGGCGCCGGTGCGCTCACCGCCGCACCGGCGCGCACCGGCGGTCACCGGCCTCCCCGAGCCCGCGGGGGAAGCCGTGTGCCGCGCGGTGCGACCCGCCGTCCCGGCTCCGGGACGGCGACCGCCTTCCCCCAGCGAACGAGCCGTTGATCGGGCCAGGCCATGGATCCGTACGACTTCCCCCTCGTCGCCGCGGTCCTCGCGCTCTCCGCCGTCGCGGGCCTGCTGGCGACGCTGCTGCGGCAGCCGCTGATCGTCGCCTTCATCGGCGTCGGCATCCTGGCCGGTCCCGCGGGCGCCGACTGGGTGGAGGCCGACGGCACCGTCGAACTGCTCGCCCGGATGGGCATCGCGGTGCTGCTGTTCCTGGTCGGGCTCCGGCTCGACCTGCACCTGGTCCGCACCACCGGGCCCATCGCGCTGGCCACCGGGCTCGGCCAGGTCCTGTTCACCTCGGTGATCGGCTTCCTGATCGCGCTCGCGCTGGGCATGGACACCGTGACGGCGCTCTACGTCGCGGTCGCGCTCACCTTCTCGTCCACGATCATCATCGTGAAGCTGCTGTCCGACAAGCGCGAGCTGGAGCAGCTCCACGGCCGCATCGCGGTGGGATTCCTGATCGTGCAGGACATCGTCGTGGTGCTGGTCATGATCGCGCTGACCGCGTTCGGGCAGCGGGCCGGCGACAGCGGCGGCGGCATGGCCCTGGACATCGCCCTCGTCTTCGCCAAGGGCCTGGGCCTGCTGGGCGGCGTCGCCGCGCTGACGCGCTACGTCCTGCCCGGCCTGCTGCACAGCGTCGCCCGCTCCCAGGAACTGCTGGTGCTCTTCGGCCTGGCCTACGCGGTGTCGGTGGCCGCGCTGAGCGAGTGGCTCGGCTTCAGCTCCGAGGTCGGGGCGTTCCTGGCCGGGGTCTCCCTGGCCGGCACCCCCTACCGGGACGCCATGGGGGCCCGGCTGGTCAGCCTGCGCGACTTCCTGCTGCTCTTCTTCTTCCTGGAGCTGGGCGCCCGGCTGGAGTTCACGGACGCGGGCACGCAGATCGCCGGGGCGCTGGTGTTCTCGGTGTTCGTGCTCGTCGGCAACCCGCTGATCGTCGTCGTGATCATGGTGGCCATGCGCTACCCGGTCCGGGTGGGGTTCCTGGCGGGGCTGACGGTCGCCCAGATCTCGGAGTTCTCCCTCATCCTCGCGGCCCTCGGCTACAGCCTCGGGCACATCACCGGCTCCACCGTCAGCCTGATCACCGTCGTCGGCCTGGTCACCATCGGCGCCTCCACCTATCTGATCCTCTACTCCCACCAGATCTACGGACGCCTGGAGCGATGGCTGGTGAGGTTCGAGCGGACCGGCGCCCGCCACGCCGAGCCCGTCGGCGGCCGGCACGACGCCGACGTCGTCCTCTACGGGCTCGGCCGCTTCGGCGGCCTGCTGGCCGACCGGCTCAGCCGGGCCGGGCACCGGGTGCTGGCGGTGGACTACGACCCGCACCGGGTGGCGCGCAACGACCGGGAGGGGGTGACCGCGGTCTTCGGCAGCGCCGAGGACATCCACTTCCTGGAGTCCCTGCCGCTGGGCCGGGCCCGGTGCGTGGTCAGCGCCATCCCCGCGGTGGACACCAACCGGGCGCTGCTGCACGGGCTGCGCCACCACGGGTACCGGGGGGTCACGGCCGTCACCGCCCACAGCCGGCGCGCCGCCGAGCAGCTGCGCGCCGAGGACGTCGACCTGGTCATCGAGCCCTTCGCCGCCGCGGCGTCGGACGCGGCGGCCGCCCTGGACGGGCTGCTGCGCGACTGACGCGGCTCGGGGATCCCGGGGACTCCGGGGCTTCCGGCGCGCCGGGTACCGTACCGCCGCCCGGCCCGGCCCGGCCCGTCACAGGGGCAGGGGCAGGGGCAGGGGCGCAGAGTCACACGGCCGGAGGGTCACAGCGGAGCGCGCCGGTACACCGACAGCGCCCAGATCACCAGGGCGCACAGGGCGATCAGCACGATCGACCAGATCGGGTAGTACGGCAGCGACAGGAAGTTCGCCACCAGCAGGATCGAGGCCATCACCACACCCGCGACCCGCGCCCACAGCGCGCCCCGGAACAGGCCGGCCGCCACCGCGATGCTCACGGCCCCCAGGATGAGGTGGGCCCAGCCCCAGCCGGTGGTGCTCCACACGAAGGTGTAGTCCGGGGTGCTGAGGAAGACCTCGTCCTCGGCGATTCCCATGATGCCGCGCAGCAGGTCCAGCACCCCGGAGATGACCAGCATGACGGCGGCGAAGACCACCAGTCCGCCGGCCAGGTCCTGGGTGTTGTCCGAGTACTGCCGCTGAGCCGTCTGTGCCATCGGAAGTCACCTCGTCTCGCGGGTGGGATCCCAGGAGCCGGTGTCCCGCCCGCGCCTGCCGGTGAGGGACGGGAGACGGCCGAGGGCCTTCCCTTCGCGCGCTCGCCGACGCGTTCGCCGCCCTCGTCCCCAGTATCGTCCGGTGGGGTGGGGGCGCAAACGGACGCCCGCCCGCGCCCGCGCCGAGGCCGCCCGCGCCCACCTCGGCGCGGGCGCGGGGAAGGTGCTCGTCGGCGCGCCGTCGGACGGCGCCGACGTCACCCTCGCCTTCGGGGTCGACACCGGCGCGTACGACCCGGCCGCGCACACGATCGTCCCGAACGCCTCGTGCACGACCAACGCCGCTCGCGCCGCCGGCCGCGGTGCTCGACGAACCAGCCGGCATCGAGCACGGCTTCATGACGACGGTGCACGCCTGCACGCGGGAGCAGAACCCGCAGGACGGCCCGCACCGCGACGCCCGCCGGGCGCGCGCCGGTGGCCGGAGACGGTACGGGGGCCGGGAGGTGCGCCGGCCGCTCCTCACGCGTCAGTCCGAACCGGGACCGGAACCGCCGGACGCCTCGTCCGCGGCGCGGCGGTACTCGGCGTTGATGCGCTGGGCCTCCTCGAGCTGGTCCTCGAGGATGACGATGCGGCAAGCGGCCTCGATCGGGGTCCCCCGGTCGACGAGCTCGCGGGCGCGGGCGGCGATCCGCAGCTGGTAGCGGGAGTACCGGCGGTGCCCGCCCTCCGAGCGCAGCGGGGTGATCAGCCGAGCCTCACCGATGGCCCGGAGGAAGCCGGGGGTGGTGCCGATCATCTCGGCGGCCCGGCCCATGGTGTACGCGGGGTAGTCGTCGTCGTCCAGACGGTCGCTGAGCGGAGTATCTGCTGCCATGTCACCTCGTTGTGCAACGCGTCGAGACGCCCTGGCACCGTACGGCACCAGGGCCCCGAAGGAAATTCAACACCATCCGCCGGCCCTCGTGCCGTGCCGGTCCTCCGTCCCCGCCGGCCGGCTCGGCGAGAGGAGGGGCGCGGGAGGCGTGGCCGCGTGACCGGGGACACGCCTGTTCCAGGGGCCGCGGTCTCGTCCGCCGCGGGCGGTTGTACAGCGGTGAGGGCCCTGCCGACGCGCGTCGGCAGGGCCCTCACCGCTGTACAACCCCACCGCCCGTGCCTCACGACCCCGGGAAGAGGGCTCCTGCGAGCGGCGCCGACGCGGTCCGGAGCGGAGTGGGGGCACCCGCCCGTGCGGTCCCGGGGTGCTCGCGGCCGGTGAGGCCGAGGCGGATCACGGCCCGGACGGCTTCGCGGCCGGGGGAGTCGCGGCGGTTCCGCCGGCCGGCGCCCCGCTCCCGGTCGGCCCGGACGGGTGCCGGGCGACGGCACGGCACACGGTGTCCCACAGAACGCGGGAGGGCGGGCCGGCCGGGCGAGGCGGACCGGCGGGCGGGGTGGACGGTCAGGCGAGGACGTCCCGCAGGCGGACCCGGTCCGTGTAGGCGGGGCTGCCGCGGAGAGCGGTGAGCCGGGCCAGGGTGATCAGCCCTGTGCTCTGGTCGTCCCCGTCGCAGAGTACGAGGTGGTCGACGCGGGCGCCGGCCATGAGGGACAGGGCCACCTCGACCGTCATGTCGTCACGGACCAGGGGGCCGGGCGCGCTCCTGCCGACCGCCGCGCTCCCGGGGGAGGGGTCCACTGCGTGGTGTTGCGTCCGAACAGGCGTCAAGGGTGCCTCCTACCGGAAGAAGGTGGGCTCGTGGTCGGCGGGCCTGCGGTCACAGCGAGTCCGTGGTCACAGCGGCCCCGGGCAGCCGGGCCGGAGCCGGCCGCCGCCGCGCCCCGCGGTGGACCGCCTCGCCGACGGGCCCGCCCTGGCCTGCGCGGCTCCGCCGGCCCCGACGGCCCCGGGACGAGGAGGACGCGCCGCGCGAACGTTCCGTCTCCGGCGCGGTGACGACGACCGGAACACCGGAAGGGACCTGGGCGCCCGTGATGCGGCTCAGCTCCGCCTCGCCCGAACGCACCTGGGTGATCCGGGGGGTGATGCCCGCCGAAGCCATCAGCCGGCTCATGCCGTGACGCTGCTCGGGGGTCACCAGGGTGACGACGCTGCCGGACTCGCCGGCGCGGGCCGTACGGCCGCCGCGGTGCAGGTAGTCCTTGTGGTCGGCGGGCGGATCGACGTTGACGACCAGGTCGAGGTTGTCGACGTGGATCCCGCGGGCGGCGACGTTGGTGGCCACCAGGACCGCGACGTGCCCGCTCCTGAACTGGGCCAGGGTCCGCGTGCGCTGTGGCTGGGACTTGCCGCCGTGCAGCGCCGCGGCGCGGACGCCGCTGCTCAGCAGGTGCCTGGTCAGCCGGTCCACCGCGTGCTTGGTGTCGAGGAACATGATCACCCGGCCGTCCCGCGCCGCGATCTCGGTGGTCGTCCGGTGCTTGTCCGCGCCGTGCACGTGGAGTACGTGGTGCTCCATGGTGGTGACGGCGCCCGCCGACGGGTCGACGGAGTGGACCACCGGGTCCGTCAGGTAGCGGCGGACCAGCAGGTCGACGTTGCGGTCGAGGGTGGCGGAGAAGAGCATCCGCTGCCCGCCGGGACGCACCTGGTCGAGCAGGGCGGTGACCTGGGGCATGAAGCCCATGTCGGTCATCTGGTCGGCCTCGTCGAGGACGGTGACGCCGACATCGTCCAGCCGGCAGTCGCCCCGGTCGATGAGGTCCTTGAGCCGCCCGGGCGTCGCGACGACCACCTCGGCTCCGGCGCGCAGCGCACCGGCCTGCCTGCCGATGGACATCCCGCCGACGACGGTGACCAGCCGCAGGCTCACGGAGCGGGCGTACGGAGTGAGCGCGTCGGTGACCTGCTGGGCGAGCTCGCGGGTGGGGACCAGGACGAGGGCGAGCGGCTGCCGCGGCTCGGCCCGCCGCCCCGCGGTGCGGGCCAGTACGGCGAGGCCGAAGGCGAGGGTCTTGCCCGAGCCGGTGCGGCCGCGGCCGAGCACGTCACGGCCGGCCAGGGAGTTCGGCAGGGTCGCCGCCTGGATCGGGAACGGCACGGTCACGCCTTCGCGGCCGAGCGTGGCCAACAGCCGTGCGGGCATGGCGAGATCGGCGAACGCCCCGACGGCGGGCAGCGCGGGCGTGACCGTCCTCGGCGGAGCGAACTCGCCCTGTACGGCTCTTCCGGCCTGCCGGTTCCCGTGGCTCCCGGAACGGCGCGGACCACCGGAGCGGCTGCCACCGGAGCCTCCTCCGAAGCGGTCGTGTGCGCGGGGCGCGCGGGATGTGCGGGGTGTGCGGGCACTCTTCATGGGAAACCTTCCTCGGTGCGGCGCGCGGCAAGGAATTCCCGCAGCAGATGAGCGGCGCAGAGAATCTCGAGACGAGCCGAAGACGATGTGGGCGGTCCGGGCCGACGGGAAAACCCGTCGGCCGGTGAGCGGCGGAGTCTTTCCGCCGCGCGCCCTGAAATACGGCGAGCCGGGGCCCGCACCCCTCCAGGTGCGGGCCCCGGCTGCGAAGCTGAGCGTCAGCGCCGGTGTCAGGCGGAAACGATGTTCTCGGCCGTCGGGCCCTTCTGGCCCTGCGCGATGTCGAACGACACCTTCTGGCCTTCCAGCAGCTCACGGAAGCCCTGGGCGGAGA
Source organism: Streptomyces nanhaiensis (assembly GCF_046614825.1). NCBI lineage: Bacteria > Bacillati > Actinomycetota > Actinomycetes > Kitasatosporales > Streptomycetaceae > Streptomyces > Streptomyces nanhaiensis. The sequence continues at coordinate 11,245 of NZ_JBKJFM010000112.1, read as the reverse complement.
TGTTCGAGTAGTGGGCGAAGACGTCGGCGCCGCCGCCGTCCTGCTCGATGAAGCCGAATCCCTTTTCCGCGTTGAACCACTTCACGGTGCCAGTAGCCATTTTGTTTCTCCTTCGGAGGCGGTTTCGGGGATTCACCCTGTGTGAATCCCGTGTCGCCGTGATGATTACCTCGTCGGGAATGAACCTTCTGGCAACCACACCTGCAACTGAGATCGACAGTAGCACGGTGCGATCGGCTCTGCACGGTCGATAATTCCACTCCGATCGAGCGCTGAGGAATACTCGCCGTGTCCTGGAGCTATTTCTCATTCCGTGAGCACAGATATTGCTCTCCGCCGGTGCTGCCTTCCTGCCGTGCCCCTGCTCCCGCGGCCCTGTGACCTCCGCCGACGACAGACGTGCCGCCGCCGCCACCGTCGGCGGACGGCACGACGGCGAACGCGCCGGGACCCCGCCATCGCGACGAAGGTCACACCCCCCGCGAAGAGCACGACGGCCGGCGGCCGGGCGCGGACGCCGGCGAACAAGACGCAAACCGAGACGGTCGACCCCAGGCCGCGCCGGCCTGGGGCGGAGGTCTACGGGCTACAGACCGCGAAGAGCCTCGTAGAGGTCACCGTAGGCACTCCAGCAGTCGATACTGCCGTCCTCGTTCAGGCCGCCCATGTACCAGTCCTCATCGTTGACCGGCTTCACCAGGCACAGTTCATGAAACCGCAAGATGATCTGAGGGCAGAGCCGTTCTTCCTCCCCCGGGCTGCCCGTCCACGTCACCACGAGGTCGGTGCTGAGCACCACGGCCTCGCGATCGCCGGAGACGCCGCGAATCTGCTCCGGAGTCCACCCCGCCGGTAGCTGCGCGCCTGCCATCACATGATGATGGCAGCGCCGAGCCGAAACCGCTGACCGGAGCGCGGGCACATCCGGAGCGTGCGAGAGGGTGCGGTTCGGCCATGTCGCCGAGCGTGTGCCTGCACGGCTCCCGGTGGGGGACGAACCGGGGGTTCCGGGGCCGGCCCGTACCCAGCGGGCCCGTGGTGGCCTGCGGTGCTCTCGGGCAAGCCCTGCAGGTGGCTGACGTCGTGCTTCCGGCGGACCTCCGGGAACTCGAAGACACCTACCGGCTGAGCCGGGATCCCGGGCTCAGAAGACCTGTGCTTGCCGCCGTCCCGGGGCTCTACGTACTCGGTGGCTGCCTGCGGGTCAGCCCGTAGACGATGTACGTCAGGCCAAGGATGACGTCCACTGCTGCCCACAGAAAAATGATCAAGCCGACGCCGATCGAGGCGCCTACGGCTGTGCCGGCCTCGCACTGTTCCAGAGCGCTGCCGGTGAGTCCGGCGCACTGGTCGCTGACACCGGCGATGCCAGTGATGATCCACACCAGGAACAGAGCTTGGACCGCCAGGAAGAACCACAGGAAGACACGGTGTCGCTTCTTTGCCGTGGGCTTCGCTGCTTCCTGCCCGGAATGCGCTGGGGCCGGGAGTCTCGGGGGTGCCGGAGTGCGCTCATGGTTCTGTCCTCCCGGGTGGCGCAATCCCTATTTTGCTCCTGGTTTCCACCAAACGGAACGAATGCCCCTGCTGTTTGCGCTCGCTGCTTGCGGTCCCAGGGGATCGGACTCCCGTGCTTGAAAAGTCAAACGGGCAACCGTGGTTTCGCGGTTGCCGAGTCAACTTGTCACGTTACGGCAAGTCACCCGACAAGAGAGATCCTGTACGCGCCATTCGCGCGGAGGAATTGGGGGCGACGATCCTGCTGACCGAAACTCCTGAGAAGGTCCGGGACCGGCGGACCGGGAGGATCGCCAAGGACGCCGTGAGCGGCGAGACGCTGATGACGGTCGGCGCCGTCCACCTCTTTCGCTGCCGGGCCCGGCGGCCAAGCCGTGGGAGAACGTCTTCAACGGCCGGCAGAGGCAAGGCATCACCTACCGGGCGGCTGCCGTGACGCCGGGTGCTTTCCCGGCCGCCGGGCAGGAAGCAGCAGTCCTGGCCTTCCCAGGCGGCGCGTACGAGCAGGACGTGGCGGCCGTGGAGGACGACGGCCCTGGCGGAGGTGCGGATGACGGGGTGGTGGTTTTGGGCATGAGCTCTCCGGTTTCCTGCTCGGGCGGGATGATGGACTGGGCTCAGCGCTCGGCCTTGCCGAACGCCGTGCGGCGTGCCCCCTCGCCTTCCGGTACTACCACTCCAGGCGGGTGTGGAACTCCTCGGACCCGGCGCGTTCGCGCAGGCTGTCCTCCAGGGCGGTCGCCTGCCGCTTCAGATCCTTGAGCAGGGCTTTCCTGTCCAACACAGGCTGCCGTCCCCGTCACGGCTCGCTTCCTTCTCGCTCCGCCGCGCCGTCCCCGCATGCTCTGTGGCTCGTTTCCGATCCTGCCGGCCACCGAAGGGCGGGCGGAGTCCCCCTGACGCGCGGAAGCCGCGTCCTTCGCGCAAGCTCACGACCGTGCATGAGCCACGCCGGGCGGCGTCGTGGGTCGGGAATGGAGTGGCCGGGAACGTATCGCCGTACGGCCGCCGCAGCCGCTCCCGTGGCAGGATCGGGGGTCGCGGACACACCGGCCGGCCGGTGACCTGGCGCGTTGAGGGGGAGCCAGTGATGTCGTTCGACGAGGAATGGGCCGAACTCGTAGCCGCAGCCGCCGCCAGGCGCGACACCGCGCGGACGCGGCTGAACGGAGTGCCGAACGAAGGCCCCGGGCCCTCGGGGGCGCCCGGGGACGGGTTCTCGGTGAGCGCGCAGTCCATCGACGGAAGCTCGCACCTGCTCGTCGAGATCGCGGGACTCCTCCACGCGGGGAGGATGGACGGCGAGAACGCGACGATGTGCCGGGTACCGCGCGCCCACCCCGAGGTGGCCTCGAAGGTCACCACCTTCGCCCGCTACTCACAGGAACTCTACGGCGACATGGTCACGCTCCTGGCCGCGCTGTCCAGCAGGCTGAAGTCCGCCGGCGACGACTACACGGCATACGACGCGGACGTCCAGCAGCAGATGGACACCATCCTGGCCTCGGGCCGGTTCGTGGCCGCCGAGGACCGGTGACCCGGCCATGACCTACCGCGAATCCGTAGAGTTCCTCCAGGACGCCAACCCGGCACTCATCGACCGCAGCGCCGCGGAATTCCGCCGCCTGCACAACCTGATCGAGTCCACCGACGACTCCTTCCGCAAGGCCGGGAAGATCGACTGGGTCAGCGATGCCCACGACCGGTACACCAGGCGGCTGGACGAAGCCCGGCAGATCTCCGAGGCCCTCTCGGCGAGCTTCCGCAAGGTGTGGAAGGCCCTGTCCGCCTACGCCGACGCGGTCACCACCGCCAAGGACCACTACGCGAGCGGCAAGCACACCGAGGGCAGACTCGCGGATGTCATGGCACGGGAGGCCACCGCCGTCACGCCGACGGCCCGCGCGGCCGAGCCGCTGCGGCAGTGGGAGGACCTGCGGGCCGGCACCGGCTTCCTGGACTTCCTGGCGGAGCTGACCGTCGACGTCGACGCTATCCGCGAAGAGGCCGAGGATTACTACAACAAGACCAAGGACCACTACGGCGACGCCCTGCGGGTGGAGTCGGAGGCGCGCGAGAAGTGCGTGGCAGACATCAGGGCGGCCTACCGGTCCCTGCCCGACTTCCGCGGCACCATCCCGGACCCGCTGAAGTTCCTCAACGGCCTGGACGCCCTGCGCCCCGAGGTGCGGCAGGCCGCCGACGACCCCAACGTCCAGCTCCCCGGCTCCGGCACGAAGGTGGACGCCATCCCCACCACAGGTGAGAACGTGGTGGTCTCCGAGACCCTGTACCGGATCCGGACCAGGATCGACGGCCTGCCCGAGGGCCAGGGGAACAACTACTGGCTGCCGTCGACCTCCGACGAGGACCGGCGCACGTACATCTCGGCCAACAGGCAGCTCATCAAGGCCGCCGCCGAGGACTCCGGGCTGCCGCCCGAGATGGTCGCCGGGATCGCCTGGCAGGAAGTGGCGGGCGACCCCGGCTGGCTGGACGACGCGGCCTACGAGGGGCGCAGGATCCTTCCCGGCAGCGAGGATCCCGACAGGACCTCGATGGGGCCGATGGCCATCCAGGTCCGCCGGGCCGCGGAGGTGCTGGGCTACGATCCCGGCAACCTCACCGACACGCAGCGCAGCACCGTCGTCGAGGCGATCAAGGACCCCGCGCAGAACATCTTCATAGCCTCGGAGTACCTGGCCCAGCTCAAGGCCGAGAGCGGCTTCGCCGACGTACCGCCGGAGCAGATGACCCGCGAGCAGATGCAGGAACTCGCCGCCCGCTACAACGGCGGCCCCTACTACGAAAGCCCTGACGCCCAGGCGTACGGCCGGGGTTTCGATCAGAAGCTGGACCAGGCGAAGGAGGCACTGAAGTGAGCGACGCAGCCCCCTCCCCCGCCCCGGCGCGGGAAGGACGGAGGCCGAACACCGTCGGCCGCGCCGGCACCGTGGTGGGCGCGGTCCTCCTGCTCCTGGCTCACACGGTGACGGGTTACCTCGTCTTCCTGGCGTACATGGCCGGGACCGCCAACCCGTGGGAGCCGGACGCCGCCGCCCACTCCGGCATCGCCGCGGGGCTGGCGCTGCCGATCATCGGCGTCTCCGCGCTGCTGACCCGGGGGCTCGTGAAGGCCGGACGCCTGCGCCGGTGGTGGTACGCGTTCCCCGTGCTCCTGGGTCTGGCCGCGCTGCTGCGGCTGACCGTCCTCGCGCCCTGAATCCGGGCGAAAGCACACCTCCAGACGCAAGACCGCACGGCTACCGCTATGCACATGGTTATGGTCCCTGCCGCGCGGCATGTGAACCGCTCCGGGTCCTCCGGCTCAACCCGCCACGCGAACTGCGACCCAAACTGCGACCTTCGGAACGACGATGGCCCCCCGGTGGGATCCTTGGATCTTGGGTTCCAGGGGTCGTCGCAACACCACCTGGTTCTAGGTGGTGAGTAGATCATGTAGGCGCTCGGCCGGGGTGTCCCAGCCGAGCGTCTTGCGTGGGCGGTCGTTGAGTTCCTGGGTGATGTGTCCGAGGTCTTCGGGACCGTGCGGGCTCAGGTCGGTGCCCTTGGGGAAGTACTGGCGCAGCAGCCCGTTGGTGTTCTCGTTGGAGCCGCGTTGCCAGGGCGAGGCCGGGTCGCAGAAGTAGACGGGCATGCCGGTGGCCATGGTGAACTGCCGGTGGCGGGCCATCTCGCTGCCCTGGTCCCAGGTCAGGGAGCCGCGCAGATGGGCGGGCAGGGTCTGGACGGTGCGGGCGAGGCCGTCGCGGACGGTCTCGGCGTCGTGGGCTCCGCCGGGCAGGTGGACCAGCATGGTGTAGCGGGTGGAGCGCTCGGCCAGGGTGGCGATCGCGGACCGGCCGCCCGCGCCGATGATCAGGTCGCCTTCCCAGTGACCGGGCACCGCCCGGTCCTCGACGGCGGCGGGCGCGCGACGCCTCCGGCCCGAAGCCGCTCGTACTCGCCCCGCCCGGGATGCCGGCGCGGCAGGCGCACCGAGACCCGTCCGGCCTTCCGGGCCCAGCCGAAGGCGGTATTCCGGTTCACTCCCAGCTCACGCGCCACCACGGTCACGTTCCCCACGACATCCACCCGCGCAAGGAAACGCTCCCGCAACCCCGCAAGAACACCACGCTCAACGCCCACGGTCCTCGCAACTCCCACAGATCGCGGGTGTTGCGAGGACCATCAGAACCCAAGGTGACCGGTCGGGGCCCTGCGTCTGCCCTGGTGGGCGAGTGCGGAGGATACGAGATTCGAACTCGTGAGGGGGTGCCCCAACACGCTTTCCAACTGTCCGCGCGGCCGTTCACGGGCGTTCGGGGGCTGATTCCGCGGGGGCGTGCGTACGGAGGTGAACGACGGCGACCGTCGGCGCACTGGACAAAAACCAGGACAACGAGTCGTGGTGCCCCCACGTCGAGATCCCTGGAGCATCTGTGCGGCGAGCGGGACCGACAGCTCTCAACTGTCAGTGGTTAGCCGTACGTTCTCTGCACACGCGAGGGGAGGAAGCTGACGTGGTGACGAAGCTGAAGGATCACCCAACTGGCCCATCCGTGATGCGTTGGGCGCGTAGAGTTTCAGCATCGTACGAGTCGTCTTGGAGCTGCATGTCTCCGCTTCCATCCTTCGAGCAGGACACTGGGTGCCCGCCGCCGGGCCGCTACGCCATGACCTGGGATGAGGTCGAAGCGACCTTGGTGCTCGCGGACGAGTTCGAGGGCACGACCACGAGGCGCGCCTTGTGGGAGGAGCTCACGTTTCACCGGGCCCAGGTCGAGTGCCTTGCTGGCTCAGTGAGCCGCATCTGGCTCGCCGGCAGCTTCGTAAGCACCAAGCCTGACCCCAGCGACATCGACGTGACCTACCTGCTTGAGGCGGCCGTGTACGGGGCAATCTCGCAGCAGGATGACCTTGCAGACCTCGCCAACCTTGAGGATCGTGAGTGGTGCGTCCGTAATGGGATGCGCATCGACGCCTACGTTCTCAGCCTTCCTGCGACGAAGGACTTCCGTGACCTGGGTTTGACCGGTGCTATGGCGACGGAGGACGCTGAGGTCTTCCAGCGACTTGGGTTGTACGACGAGATCTGGCAGCGTTGCCGTGTAGGCGACGGTCGACGAAGGGGCTACGTGGAGGTATCGCTATGAGCACTCCCCAAGCGTGGCCCGACATCACTGACAAGGAAGCTCTGCGTGCCTGGATGGCAGCCAGGCGTGATGACGCGACGACTCCGCCCCCCCGCACCATGGCTGAGTTTCGTGAACGCCAGCTGCGCAAGCTGGGCGACGCTTTGGGTGACGGGATGGAATCGGTTGAACAGGACCGCCGCCCCATCCTGCGGTTTTCCCTAGACGGTGAAGCGGTTCCCGGGCATCAGGTGGAAGTCGGAGTTCTTGGTAACTGGCTCCAGGCTTTGCAGAGTGCGGTCAATTTTGTCGCCTATGCCCTCGATGAGATGAGCCCGAGGCGTGAGGCAGGACCCATTCCGAACAGGATTCAAGGGGCGACCAGGCTGCTTTCTGGGCCGGTCTTCGCTTCTTCCTATGGGATGGTCTTGGAAGGCTCTGCGGCTCCAGCTCAGGAAGAACTTCCGGGCACAGGGAGCGATCAATTGCTCGACCGGGCCATCAATAGAATCCTTGACATTGCCGACCAGGCCGGTTCTTCCGCGGAGGCGGAAGAAGCGGTACTCGATGCAGCCCTACCGCTGGGTCGTCGTGCAATGAGTCATCTCGCAGAGCTGTCTGGTGTGCTGGCTTCTTCGGGCACGAGCGTCACCTTTACATGGGAATCAAAAGCTACAGGGCGGCGTTTTTCCAGGCTCACTAACGCCAATGCCGAGCACTGTCGAAAGGCTCTGAAGTCGGCGCATCTGGAAGACAGTAGAGATCGTCTCAGGGGGACACTCGTAGGTGGAAGCAAGCTCCGCGGATTCATCGAACTTGAGCTCTCCGATGGGCGCTTCGTTGTTATTCGCACAGAGAAGAATGATGTGACTGAACTCCTGGCTGCGCATACTGGGCGTCGGGTTATCGTTCATGTTCATGTACTCACAGCTCGGTCCCCTGGTGGGCGGGAACATCGCAGTTACTTGCTTTTGGAACTCGGCGGCGATCCGTCATTCCCAATTAGTTGAGTTGATGAGCGTTCGGCCGTCTCCCGTCGGAACGTGCGCCAGAGCGGAATCCGGTGTCGTCGTCGTGCATCGTTTCGCTCGCATCGTTGGGCATGGCTGGCATTCCGCGGAATAGCGGGCCCGTGAAGGCACTGAGCTCTTTCATCGTTGCCTCTCGAGGGTGGGGACGGCGGCGGCGATGGCGGTCATGCGGTTGGGACTGCAGCGAGCTCTGCGGAAGATGCGCCAGGACTTCAGTCGCGCGACACTTCGTTCGACGGGTGCTCGTGCCGCCGACAGGGCCCGGTTGATCGTCCGCTGGGTCGCGGTGAGGTCCTGGTGCGGAAGGCGCCTGATCGGTGTGGTCACCCAGGAGCCGGCCCCGAGGTAGGCGCGGTCGGCGAGGACGGGCACGCCCTGGCGTTCGCAGATCCGGATGATGCGGTGGGTGCGGGCCGCGGTCAGGTCGTGGGCGCGGCCGGGCAGGGCGGGCGAGATCCACAGCAGCTTGCCCGCAGGGTCGGCGACGACCTGCACGTTCACGCCGTGGCGGCGGTGCTTCTGGGAGAAGTCGGCCCGGCTGTCGCCGACCCGGTCGCACTCGGCGAGCGTTCCGTCGAGCAGGACGTGATCGGGATCGGCTTCCCGCAGGACCCGCCGTAGGCCGGGCGCCCGGCGGGCGAGGTGGCCGACGGCGGCGGTGACGTAGGCGTGGGCGGTGCCGACGGATATGCCGAAGCCGGCAGCGATGTGTGTGAGCGGGTCATGTCGGCGGAGGTAGATCAGGGCGACGAGAGCACGCTGATGCGGCCGGAGCTTGCAGCGGCGGTCACCCTCACGGGTGACGATGAGCATGGTGACCCACTCGACCAGGGCGTGCGGCAGGTCGAGTGAGGCAGGATAGGGAACCAACGAGGCTCCTGAGCTGATGAGTTGAGACGTCGAACACCTCTCTCAACGGCACAGGAGCCTTGTGCGTTGCGGGACGCCGGCCGGTCACCCGATCAGTGGCCACTCTGAAAGAGCTCAGTGGCTGCTGCTCGAAGCCAATAAGCGCCGGAACACCGCGCGCTGGATGCTCGTGCTGGCTCTCGGGCTTCGTCAGGGCGAGACGCTCGGGCTGCGCTGGTCGGACGTCGACCTGACCAACGAGTACCTCAAGCTGCGCCGGAACCGTCTGCGCCCAAGTACGTACACGGATGCCCGGAGGGCTTCCCGTGCGGCAGGAAGGCGGGGTACTGCCCGGACAGGGTACAGACCCGGCGTGAGACGAAGAACACCAAGTCCCGGGCTGGTCAGCGCGCCGTCCCCCTGCCGGGCCCACTGGTTGCCATGCTCCGCGCGCATGCCGAGCTGCAGGAGCGCGAGCGCAACACGGCCGGCGACCTGAGGACCGAGTCCGAGTACGTGTTCACCAAGCCGCTGGGCGGGCCGCTCAGCCCGAACACGGACTACCACGACTGGAAGCGGCTGCTGGAAGACGCCGGCGTCCGGAACGGGCGCCTGCACGATGCGCGGCACACCGCGGGCACCGTGCTGATGCTGCTTGGTGTCCCGGACCGAGTCATTGACCAGATCATGGGTTGGGAGCCGGGCGGCGCTGCTCGGATGCGGGCGCGGTACCTGCACGTGACCGATCCCATGCTCAAGGAAGCGGCCCGGAAGATCGAGCGCGCCATCTGGGGAGCTCCGGAAAACCTCGCTGTGGACAAAGACCAGGACAACGAAGCGTAGGGACAACGTCGAAGGGCCCCCTGTTTCCAGGGGGCCCTTCGACATCGTGCCCGGTGAGGCACTGGCGGAGGATACGAGATTCGAACTCGTGAGGGGTTGCCCCCAACACGCTTTCCAAGCGTGCGCCCTAGGCCTCTAGGCGAATCCTCCGCCGGAAACATTACATGACGCGGGGGAGTGGTTGCGAACCCGGTTCCCGGGCGGGACCGCCGCCGCCCCCCGGCCCGTTCCCGGGTCCCCTCCCCGGTCCGTCCGGCGCCGGGGAGGGGACCCGGGAACGGGCCCGACCACCCTCCGGCATCCGGTAGGCTTGGCGCAGCCCCTCACGTGGCGCCATCTCGCTGAACTCCCCCAGGGCCGGAAGGCAGCAAGGGTAGGTGAGCTCTGGCGGGTGCGTGGGGGGCGCCTGATTTTCTTCCGCGGACAACCGTGCCCCCCGCTCCCGCGGGGGGCACGGTTGTCCGCGGCGGCCTATATCGTCGGAGACGTGTCGTCCCTCGCGCTGTACCGCCGCTACCGCCCCGAGGCCTTCTCCGAGGTCATCGGGCAGGAGCATGTCACCGACCCCCTCCAGCAGGCCCTCCGCAACAACCGGGTCAACCACGCGTACCTCTTCAGCGGGCCGCGCGGCTGCGGCAAGACGACCAGCGCCCGTATCCTCGCCCGCTGCCTGAACTGCGAGAAGGGCCCGACGCCGGATCCGTGCGGGGAGTGCCGGTCCTGCCTGGACCTGGCGCGCAACGGGCCGGGCTCGATCGACGTCATCGAGATCGACGCCGCGTCGCACGGTGGTGTGGACGACGCCCGCGACCTGCGCGAGAAGGCGTTCTTCGGTCCCGCCTCCAGCCGGTACAAGATCTACATCATCGACGAGGCGCACATGGTCACCCCGCAGGGCTTCAACGCCCTGCTGAAGGTGGTCGAGGAACCGCCGGAGCACCTGAAGTTCATCTTCGCGACGACCGAGCCGGAGAAGGTCATCGGCACGATCCGGTCGCGCACCCACCACTACCCGTTCCGCCTGGTGCCGCCGGGCACCCTGCGCGACTACCTGGCCCAGGTGTGCGAGCGCGAGGCCATCCCCGTCGAGGACGGGGTGCTGCCGCTGGTGGTGCGCGCCGGGGCCGGGTCCGTGCGTGACTCGATGTCGGTGATGGACCAGCTCCTGGCGGGCGCCGGCCCGGACGGCGTGACGTACGCCATGGCCACGGCGCTGCTGGGTTACACCGACGGCGCGCTGCTGGACTCGGTGGTGGACGCCTTCGCGGCGGGTGACGGGGCGGCGGCCTTCGAGGTGGTCGACCGGGTGATCGAGGGCGGCCACGATCCGCGGCGCTTCGTCGCCGACCTGCTGGAGCGGCTGCGCGACCTGGTGATCCTGGCCGCCGTGCCCGACGCCGGGGAGAAGGGCCTGATCGACGCCCCCGCCGACGTGGTGGAGAAGATGGCGGCCCAGGCGTCGGTCCTCGGCCCGGCCGAGCTGAGCCGGGCGGCGGACATCGTCAACGAGGGTCTGACGGCCATGCGCGGCGCGACCTCGCCGCGGTTGCAACTGGAGCTGATCTGCGCCCGGGTGCTGCTGCCCGCGGCGTACGGCGACGAGCGCTCCCTCCAGGCCCGTCTGGACCGCCTGGAGCGGGGCGCGAGCCTCGCGGGCGGCCTGGCGGCGGGAGCGGGCACGGCCGGCGCGGGCACGGCCGGCCGGCCGGGCGTGGACGAGGCGGGGTCAGTGGAGCGGCCTCCGCGGCCGCGTGGGTGCGCCGGTACACCCGCAGTCCTCCGGCGGGCGGCAGCACCAGCGGCCAGGCCGTCAGGCGGTAGTGGGTCGTCTCGTCGCGGGCCGCGACGGTGTAGGACCAGCCCTCCCGC
>NZ_JBKJFM010000111.1:0-21594 GCF_046614825.1 Streptomyces nanhaiensis | reverse complement strand
CGCGGCCTGCGGCACGGCGCCCACCGCCTGCGCCCACGCCTCGCGTCCACCGAGCGCGTCGACGAGGTCGGCCGCGGCGGTCTGCGCGCGCCGGTCGTTGCCGACCAGCGCGGGCCGCACCGGATCGCCGGCCTCGTCGAGCGCGACCAGCCCGTTCTGCTGCGCCGAGACCCCGATGGCCCGGACGCCCTCCAGGACCCCGCCGGCCGCGGCGTCGCCGAGCGAGAGCAGCCAGGTCTGCGGGTCGGTCTCGGTGCGCCTGCCCGCGGCCGCTCCGGTGCCGTCCTCCCCGCCGCCGGTGCTCCCGGACACGGGATGCGGGGCGTATCCCTGTCTGACGACGGCACCGGTGTCGGTGTCGCAGACGACGATGCGGGTGTACTCGGACGAACTGTCCAGACCGGCGACTATCCCCATGCAGGAGATGATGCCTCACCGGCCGCGGGCGGTTCCTTCCGGCCCTACGGCTTGGTGGGGGAGTCCGCGCGGGCCGCGGTGTCGGAGGAGGTGCCGAGTCCCTCGGGTCCCTCGGGTCCCTCGGGTCCCTCGGGCCCCTTGCCCGGCGGCCGCCCCGACGGGCCGGGGGAGACCTTCACCAGCCGGGGCATCAGGGCCCTGACCGCCGGCTCCGTCCAGCGGGCGGCCAGCGGGCCGATTATCACCATCAGCAGCACGTACGCGGTGGCCAGCGGCCGGATCTCGGCGGCCACCCCGGCGGCCAGGCCGGCGATGACGATGGAGAACTCCCCGCGCGCCACCAGGGCGCCGCCGGCCCGCAGCCGGCCCCTGGGACTGATGCCTGCGCGCTGCGCCGCGTACCAGCCGGTGACGACCTTGGTCACCACGGTCACCGCGGCCAGGACCAGCGCCGGGACGATCACCGGCGGCATGTTGCCCGGGTCGGTGGACAGTCCGAAGAAGACGAAGAACACCGCCGCGAAAAGGTCCCGCAGCGGGGTGAACAGCCGCTGGGCGCTCTCGGCGACCTCACCGGACAGGGCGATGCCGACGAGGAACGCGCCGACCGCCGCCGAGACGTGGAGCTGCTGGGCGATCCCGGCGATCAGGACGGTCAGGCCGAGCACCACCAGCAGCAGCAGTTCGGGGTTGTCGGAGGAGACTGCCCGGCTGATCACGCGGCCGTGGCGCAGCGCGACGTAGAGGACCAGGCCCACCGTGCCCAGGGCGACGACCAGGGTGATGCCGCCGCCCATCAGGCCGACGCCGGCCAGCAGGGTGGTCAGGATCGGCAGGTAGACCGCCATCGCCAGGTCCTCCATGACGAGGATGCCGAGGACGACGGGCGTCTCGCGGTTGCCGAGCCGGCCCAGGTCGGTGAGGATCTTGGCGATCACGCCGGAGGACGAGATCCAGGTGACGCCGGCCAGCGCCACGGCGGCCACCGGCCCCCAGCCCAGGACGAGGGCGGCGACCGCTCCGGGCGTGGCGTTGAGGACGAAGTCCACCGCGCCCGAGGGGTACTGCGTCCTGAGGTTGTCCACCAGCTCGGAGGCGCTGTACTCCAGGCCCAGCAGGAGCAGCAGCAGGATCACCCCGATCTCGGCGCCGATCGCGATGAACTCCTCGCTGGCGCTGAGCTCGAAGATGCCGCCGTGGCCGAAGGCGAGCCCGGCCAGCAGGTAGAGGGGGATGGCGGACAGGCCGATCCGTCCGGCGAACCGGCCGATGATCCCCAGGCCCAGGATGATCGCGCCCAGTTCGATGAGGAGCATGGTGGTGTCGTGCATGCTCAGCCCCCCGCGATGATCTGGGCGAGTTCCTCGACGCCCTGGCGGGTGCCCACGACCACGAGGACGTCGCCCGCCTCCAGTCTGAAGTCCGGGCCCGGCGCCGGGTGCGGCGCGGTGCGCCGCAGGACCGCGACGATGGACGCCCCGGTGCGGGTGCGGGCGCGGGTGTCGCCCAGCGGCCGTCCCCGGTAGGGGGACTTGGCGGTCACCGGGATCCGCTCGGTGGCCAGGTCCAGCTCCCCGACGGCCAGGTCCGGCGAGTCGGGTGCGGGGGCGATGAGCGCGCCCAGGGAGGCGGCCTCGTCGGGGTCGAGCTGGAAGGACGCCTGGCAGGTGTCGGGGTCCTCGGGGTCGTAGAAGCCCAGGAAGCGCCGACCGTCCTGGTGGGCGACGACGGACAGGTGTCGTCCGGAGCGGGTGGTGACGTCGTACTGGACGCCGACCCCCGGAAGCGGTGTGCGTTTCATCGACAAGGCTCTCTCCCCCCGTGGGACGGATCGGGCGGGCCCTGGACGTGCGCTGTCGGAAGAGCCCGTTCGCGTGGAATCGAGGCCAAGTTTCGCACAGGCGGGTGCTCCGGAGGCCGGACGCCGACGCGTATGCGCTGCTCAGGAGGCCGGCCGCGAACGGTCTCGGGCCGGTCCGGGGATGGGGCGCTTCCGCCCGGGAGCCGTTCCGGCTCCCGGGCCCGGAGGGAGTGCGGGGTGGGGCGGGTGGGACTCGAACCCACGGCCGACGGATTATGAGTCCGCTGCTCTAACCGGCTGAGCTACCGCCCCGGGACGGCGCGCCACGCACATCTGTGCGCGCCGTCTGCCGCAGCATAGCCGCTCATACGATCTCCCGCCCGTGCCGGGGTGAGGCAGGGGCCGAGGGGCCCGTCACCACGGGCCGGAGGCCCGTCGCCGGAACGGAGCAGGCGCTCCGGAGGGGCGCCGGACAACGGGGTCGGGCGCAGGATCGGGCGCAGGATCGGAGACAAGACGAAGGGCCCCTCGCGGGGCCCTTCGTCCACTGCTCCCCCGACTGGACTCGAACCAGTAACCTGCCGGTTAACAGCCGGCTGCTCTGCCAATTGAGCTACAGGGGACTGCTGCCTGGAGGCGCCCGTTCCGGTTTCCCGGGGGCGTTCCCCGCTGGCGAGGAATACAGTAGCGCATGCCGGGGGGTGCTCTGAAATCGGTATTCGCGGCGCGCCTCGGGGTACCCGGTGGAACGTCCGCCGCAGACCGACAGGCGCACGCCCGCGCGGCCGGGCTGCGCCGGAAGAGACCTGAGAAAGGGTGGAGCCATGCGCTACCGGCTCACGTTCGTCGTAGGAGTCGCCGTCGGGTACGTGTTCGGCACGCGGGCCGGGCGGGAGAAGTACGAGCAACTGCGCGAGAAGGCCCGGAAGTTCGCCGAGAACCCCGCGGTGCGCAATGCCTACGAGTCCGCCGCGCACAACGGGCGGGAGATGGCCGGCAAGGCGCTGAGCACGGTCTCCGACCGGGTGGGCGACCGGGTGCCGGGTCCGGTCTCCGACCGGGTGCGCATGCTGCGCGGCCGCCGTGTCGAGCAGCGCACGCCGTTCGACGACGGCTGGGGCACCGGCAACGCCTGAGGGGATCCGCCGCCCCGCGCGTCAGGGGCCGTCCGGCAGGCGCCCCGCGCGGGAGGGGTCCAGGAGGGGGGCGAGCGGATCGCCGTGCCTCTCCAGCCGGGAGGCCAGATCGCCGGCCGTGAAGACGAGGTCGCCGGGCTGTTCGCAGCCGGCGACCTCGTCCCATGTCACCGGGGTGGAGACGGCCGGCCGGGGCCGTGCGCGCAGGGTGTACGGGGCGGCGGTGGTCCGTGTCCACAGGTTCTGGCCGTGGTCGACGAAGACCCGGCCCTCGCGCAGCCGCCGGGGCACCTGGTCCACGACGAGGTCCGGCAGCGCCTCGGCCGCCTCGCGGGCCAGCCGCTCCGCGTAGCCGGCCGCGGCCTCGGAGCCGGCGGGCCGCAGCGGGGCGAGCACGTGCAGCCCCTTGGAGCCGGACGTCTTGGCGTACGAGGGCAGGCCGTCGCGCTCCAGCCGGTCGCGCAGCCACCGGGCGACCGCGCAGCACTGGACGATCGTGGCGGGGGCGCCGGGGTCGAGGTCGAACACCAGCCGGTCGGCCATCCCCTCGTCGGGAAGCCGCCACTGGGGGGTGTGCAGCTCCAGGACGGAGAGGTTGGCCGCCCACAGCAGTGTCGGCAGGTCCTGGACGACGACCTGCCGGTCGGTCCTCCCGCCGACGCGGTGGACCTCGCACACGGTCACCCACTCCGGTGTGCCGGGCGGCACGTGCTTCGCCATGAACGACTCGGCCTCCACACCGCGGGGGGCGCGGACGAAGGATGCCGGGCGGTCGCGCAGATGGGGCAGGAGCACCTCGGCGACGGAGGCGTAGTAGTCCACGACATCGCCCTTGGTGAAGCCGGCGGCGGGGTAGAGGACCCTGTCCAGGCTGGTCAGCTCGATCGTGCGGCCTTCCACGACGGTGCTCGTCATGGAGTGCGGGTTCCACGGACGGCGCCGTCCATGCGGGCGCCGCACGCCACGGCCGTACGTGGGCCGTACGTGGGCCGGGCGCGGCCCGGAGCCGGATCGTTGCGGGGCACTTCGGGCTGCGGCTAGCCTGTGTTCGTGATTCCGGTCATCCTTCGGGATCTCGAACGATCGCGGGTGCCGGTGAGCCCGGAGCCCTCGGGGGAGAAGGGGAGGGCTGCCATGGGGCGCCTCGTACCGGCCGTGACAAGGGCTCTCGACATTCTGGAACTCTTCCTGGACGGGGACGGGATCCTGTCGGCACCGGAGATCACCCGGAAGCTCGGCCTGCCCCGCACCACCGTCCACGAGCTGGTGACCACCCTGGCCGCGCGCTCGTATCTGGTGCCCGTGCCCGAGCAGCCCGGACGTTACCGGCTCGGGGTGCGCACCTACCAGCTCGGGAGCCGCTACGCCGAGCAGCTCGACCTCGCCGCCGAAGGGCAGCAGGTGGCCCGGAGCGTCGCCGAGACCTGCGACGAGACCGTGCACGTGGCCATCCTGGAGGGCACCGACGTCATCTACATCGCCAAGGTGGACAGCACCCACGCGGTCCGCATGGTCTCCGCCGCCGGCCGGCGCCTGCCCGCGCACTGCACCTCGGTGGGGAAGATGCTGCTGGCCTCGCTGCCCCCGGACGAGCTGGACGCGCGCCTGCCCGGCCCCGGCGACGAGCCGCTGCGGGCGATGACGGAGAACTCCATCACCTCGCCGGAGAAGCTGCGCGAGGCGCTGGCCGAGATCCGCGCACGCGGCGTCGCCGTCGAGCGGCGCGAGTCCAACCCCGATGTGAGCTGCGTGGCCGCACCCGTGCGCGACGGCACGGGGAAGGTGGTCGCGGCGCTCAGCATCTCGGTGCCCATGATCCGCTGGAGCGAGGAGCGGCGCGCCGAGCTGGAGGCCCTGGCGGTCGGGGGCGCGGCCGAACTGTCGGCGCGGCTGGGGCACCGCGGCGCGGCGTAGCCGGGCTGAGACGGGCGGGCACGAACGGACACGCGGACGCCGACCGGCGGCCGACGAGCGGGAGAGGGGCGGGACGGCCATGGCCGGATCAGGGACACCGGCGCGACTCGAGGTCGCGGTGCGGCAGGACGCGCTGCTGGGCGAGGGGCCCACATGGGACGCGGAGCGCGAGCGCCTGGTGTGGGTGGACATCCTCGGGAGCCGGGTGCACACCTACGCCCCGGCCGACGGCCGCCGCACGGTGCTGGCGACCGAGCAGCACGTGGGCGCGGCCAAGCCGCGGGCGAGGGGCGGCCTGGTGGTCAACCTCCGCGACGGGGTGGGCCTGTACGACGGGGACGGCTCGTTCTCGTGGCTGCACCACGAGCCCGTCGCGGGCCGCCGGGGCAACGACGCCGCCGTCGCCCCCGACGGCGCGCTGTGGGCGGGGACGATGGCGTACGACGAGCGCCCGGGCGGGGGCACGCTCAGCCGCATCGCCCCGGACGGCTCGGCCGTCACGGTCCTGGCGGACGTGACCATCGGCAACGGCACGGGCTGGAGCCCGGACGGGCGGCTGATGTACTACATCGACACCCCCACCCGCCGGATCGACGTCTTCGACACCGACGGCCCCGAGGTGCTGGGCCGCCGGACGCTGGCACGGATCGAGGAGGGCGCGGGCTTCCCCGACGGGCTGACGGTGGACGCGGAGGGCTGCGTCTGGGTCGCGCTGTGGGGCGGGGGCGCGGTCCGGCGCTACACCCCCGACGGCAGGCTGGACCGGACGGTCGCCGTCCCGGCCTCCAACACGACGGCGTGCGCGTTCGGCGGGCCGGGTCTGCGGGACCTCTACATCACCACGGCACGGACGGGCGCCGACCCCGGCGCGGAACCACTGGCCGGCTCGCTGATGGTGCTGCCGGACGCGGGGGAGGGGCTGGCGGCGCCGCCTTTCGCGGGTTGACACCAGATCTTCACAGGGAGCACCTTCTCCTCTTCCTTCCGAGCCTCGTAGCCTGCGGACTCCATGACCTACTGCGTCACATGCCGTCGGCATCTCAACGGCGCCCTCTCCTGCCCGGGTTGCGGCACACCCAGCCACGTCCTGGCACCGGCGGACACCTCCGCTCCGGCCTCCGCCGATCCGTACGGCCAGGGGCACGGCCCGTACGGTCCGCACAGCGGCGGCGTGCACGGCGCGGAGGCGTACGGCGGGTACGGCAGCGGTCACGGAGGCGGGTACGGGCAGGACGGCGGGCACGGTCACCAGGGCGGTCGCGAAGGCGCCCAACCGCGGTCCCGGCAGGCCGGGCAGGAGGCCCCCGGCGGCGGCCCGGGTCCCCACGGCGGCACCCGCGACACATACGGCGACGCGTACGGCGCGGAGGCTTACGGCGGGTACGGCGGCGAACACGGTGAACGCGGCGGGCAAGACGAACGCGGCGAACACGGTGAACGCGGCGGGCACGGCGAAGGCGACGGTGACGGCGGGCACGGCGACTACCCGGACGGCGGGCACGGCGGGGGCCGTGCGGCGGCACGCGCCGCGCGGCGGCGCGGCCGCCGGGCGCGGTCGCAGGCGGGGCGGCGGCGCCGTGCGGCCGTGGTTGGCCTGATACTCGGCGCCGGACTGGCCACCCTCGGCGTCGCGGAGTTCACCACCGAGGGCGTGCTGAAGGAGCTGCCCATCCCGGGCGTCTCCCCGGACGGCGGTGTGGACGAGTCCGACGGCGAGGAGGGCGCCGGATCCGCCGACTCCGACGAGCAGCCGCCCGGGGCGGAGCGGCCGGGCGCCGGCCCGTCGGGCTCCTCCTCCGCCGAGCCCTCCGCGTCGGGCTCCTCCTCGGCCGGGCCGTCGGAGTCGGCGGACTCCTCGGCGGATCCCTCCTCCTCCGCGGACCCCTCGACCACCGCGGTGGAGAGCGGCAGCGTCACCACGGCCCCCGAGCCCACCGCCGACCCCACCCGGGCCCCCGAGCCGCCGCCCCAGGAGACGCGGCCCGCCGATCCGCCGCCGCCTCCGGCGGAACCGGAACCCGAGCCCGAGCCGACGCGCACCTGCGAACGCTTCCTGTGGTGGTGCACCTAGGGCGGGGCCGTTCCCTTCCGTCCCGCGTCCTCGGGGTGGACCGGCGCAGCGGGGCGGGGACTACTCCGGTTCCGCCGTCGCGGCGGAGAGTTCGACGACGACGTCGTACAGGCCCCGGCTCGAGGTGATCCGTGTCCGCGGGTCGTCCTGCGCGGCCTGGGCGCGCTCGCGGAACCCGGGGTCCGCCACGGCCGCCTCCCACGCCTCCTGGCTCTCCCAGTGGGACACGTTGACGAGCTGGAAGCGGGTCTCCGCCGAACGGGCCCGGTGCAGCCGGGAGTCGATGAAACCCGGCCTGGTGCGCATGAGGGCGGCGCGCTGCTCCCATCGGGCGACGAACGCGTCGAGGTGCTCGGCGGATATCTCGAAGACGTTGATGAACGTGACGGTGGTGTCCGGCGCGTCGGCGGACCGGCTGTCTGTGGTCACGGGGACTCCAGCGGTGGGTGAGGTGGCCCGGGCCGTTCCGGGCGGGCGGGCCGACCGGCGGCTCGGGCCCCGCCGTGCAGGGCGGCGGATCGCAGCGTAGCGAACACCCGCCCGGAGAGGACCGGCTGAGCGGATCGCGCCCAAAGGCCGCGGGGGTGCGGACGCCCCGGCCGCTCGCCGGGGCGGTTTCTGCGCGAACCATTGACGTGAGCGGTGTTCGATCCTACTTTCCCGTTCGGAGATCCGATCAGTATTCGAGATTTCGAACGTGAGGGTGGATCGTATGCGTCGAACCTCCGTGCCGGACCGCGCCCCCAGCCGCCGGCGCGTGCTCGGCGGCATGGCCGCTCTGGCGGCCGTGACGGCCACCGGGGTCGCCGGCACAGCGGGATGCGCCGCCCCCGCCGCCGTGGGCGCGGGCCGCACCCGGCTGCGCTTCTGGCACCTCTACGGCGGCGGCGACGGCGTCAACATGCAGACGATGCTGAACGCCTACCGCGCGGCACACCCGGAGATCGCCCTCCAGGCCTCCACGCTCCAGTGGGGCGCCCCTTACTACACCAAGCTCGGCATGGCGGGAGCCGGCGGCCGGGCCCCCGAGGTCGCCGCCCTGCACCTGGCGCGGCTGCCCGGCTTCGGCCCCGGCCGGCTGCTCGACCCCTTCGACCTCGACCTGCTGGCCGAACACGGCCTCACCGAGAAGGACTTCCCCGCCGGCCTGTGGCGGCGCGGCCGGATCGACGGCGCGCAGTACGCCGTCCCGCTCGACACCCATCCGATGGTCCTCTACTACAACACCGAGGTCTGCGCGGAGGCCGGACTGCTGGGCGGGGACGGAAAGCTGCGGCCGATCCGCGGGGCCGAGGCGTTCGCCGCCGCGCTGCGCGCCGCGGGCGAGGTCACGGGCAGACCCGGTCTGGTCATGGAGACCCTCGGCGCCGGCACCATCGGACCCTGGCGCCTGTTCTCCACCTTCTACTCCCAGACGGGCGGCACCCTGCTGAACGAGGACGCCACCCGCATCACCATCGACGACGCCAAGGCGCTGAAGGTGCTGCGCTTCATGCGGCGGCTGGTCGAGGAGGGCCTGGCCCACCACCGCATCGACTACAACGGCACGGTCGGCGTCTTCGGCGGCGGGGAGAGCGCCTTCCTCCTCAACGGCGAATGGGAGGTGAGCACCTTCGCCAACCTGGACCTGCCGTTCTCGATGACCAGGGTGCCCAACCTCTTCGGGCGCCCCACCGTCCAGGCCGACTCCCACTGCTTCGTCCTCCCGCACCAGCGCGACCGCGGCGGCGAGGGCAACGAGGCGGCCCACGCCTTCGTCGCCTGGATGCTCAAGAACACCGTCGAGTGGGCCAAGGGCGGCCACGTCCCCGCCTACCTCCCCACCCTGGAGAAGCCCGACTACCTCGATCTGGAGCCCCAGTCGGAGTACCGGTCGGTGATCGACGACGTCGTCCTGGACCCGCCCGCGTGGTTCGCGGGCTCGGCGTCGTCCATGTGGATCCAGCTCGGCGCGGTCTTCTCCGGGGTGCTCACCGGTTCCCGCACACCGCGGGAGGCACTGGAGGAGGCCAGGTCCCGGCTCCGGACCCTGCTCGACACCCCAAACCCGCTCGGAGGCGACGCATGACCGCGACCACGCCCACCGCCCCGGCGCCGCCGGCCGCGGAGGCCGCCCGCACCGGGACCGGGCCCCTGAGCGCGGGCCGCCGCTGGACCGAGCACGGCCTGGTCTTCACCGCGCCCTTCCTGCTGCTGTACGCCCTCTTCCTGGTCTGGCCGGTGCTGCTGGGCCTGAGGATGAGCCTGGGCGACGACAACATCACCGGCACCGGCGGCACCTTCACCGGCCTGGACAACTACGCCGAGGCGCTGCGGGACCCCGGGGTCTGGTCGTCGCTGTGGAACACGGTCTGGTTCACGCTGCTGTCCACCGTTCCCCTGGTCGTCACGGGCCTCGTCCTCGCGCTGCTCGCGCACCACCTGCGGGTGGTCCAGTGGCTGTGGCGGCTGAGCTGGTTCACGCCGTTCCTGCTGCCGTCGGGCGTCGTCGGTCTGCTGTGGCTGTGGATGATCTACCCGTCCGACTTCGGCCTGGCCGACCTGCTGCTGCGGTCGTTCGGTCTCGACCCCGGCATCGGCTGGCTGACCGACACCCGCTACGCGATGCTCTCGATCGTCCTGACCACCGTGTGGTGGACGGTCGGCTTCAACTTCCTGCTCTACCTCGCCGCACTCCAGGCCATCCCCCAGCACCTGTACGAGGCCGCCGAACTGGACGGCGCCGGGGCCTGGCGGCGGCTGCGGCACATCACCCTGCCGATGCTCAACCGCACCACGGGCGTGGTGGTCGTCCTCCAGCTCCTCGCCTCCCTGAAGATCTTCGACCAGGTCTACATCATGACCGGGGGAGGCCCCGACGAGAGCACCCGTCCGATCCTGCAGTACGTCTACGAGGCCGGCTTCACCGGCTACCGGATCGGCTACGCCTCGGCCGTCTCCTACGTCTTCTTCGCCCTGATCGTGATCGTCTCGCTGATCCACCTGCGGATGACCCGCCGTTCCCGTGAGGAGGCCGCCAAGTGAGCGCGACCGCGAAGGCCGTGACCCCCGCCGCACCGTCCACCGGCCCCGGCCGGGAGCCGGCCGGGACGCTCCCGACCCCACCGTCCCCGCAGTCCTCGCCGGCCGGCGAGGCCGGCAGACGGCCGCGCTGGACGCCGGGCCGCTTCGCACTGCTCGCCGCGGCCCTCGTCCTGGCGGCGCTGTGGGTGCTGCCGCTGGCCTGGGCGGTGGCCACCTCGCTCAAGCCCGAGAACGAGACGACGCGCACCTCGCTGGAGTGGATCGGCTCGCGCGTCACCTTCGACGCGTACGAGAAGGTGTGGGCCTCCGGGGACCTGGCGCGCTGGATGGTCAACTCGGCCTACATCTCGACGGTGACGACCGTGCTGACCGTCACGACCTGCGCCATGGCCGCCTACGGCTTCTCGCGCACCGAGTTCCGCGGCCGGAGGGCCCTCTACGGCCTGGTGCTGGCCGGGATCATGGTGCCGCCGCAGGTGCTGATCGCCCCGCTCTTCGCCGAGATGGTCTCCCTCGGGCTGGTCGACACCTACTGGGGAGTGATCCTTCCCCAGGTCGCCGTCCCCGCGATGGTGTTCATCCTGGTGAAGTTCTTCGAGGGGGTGCCGAGGGAACTGGAGGAGGCCGCCTACGTCGACGGCGCGGGACGCTGGCGGGTGTTCTGGACGGTCGTGGTGCCGCTGTCCCGGCCGGTCCTGGCCGCCGTCGCCATCTTCACCTTCATCCAGACCTGGAACAACTTCCTGTGGCCGTTCCTGGTGACCACCGACCCGAACGTGATGACGCTGCCGGTCGGCCTGGTCAACGTCCAGTCCACCTACGGCGCCCGCTACGCCCAGGTCATGGCCTCACTGGTCATCGCCGGACTGCCGCTGCTGCTGGTCTTCGCCTTCTTCCAGCGGCAGATCGTCCGCGGCGTCGCCCACACGGGGCTGGCCGGCCAGTGACGGCGGCGCGGGCCCGCCCCCGGACACGGGAGAGGAGGTCCCGAGGAACCGCGAACCCCGGCCGCTCACCGAGAACTTCCGAAGGAGCCCGATGAACAGCCGCACCCCCCACGGCACTTCCTCCCGCCCGCCCTCCCGCACCCACGCCCGCCGGGCACACGTCCGCCGGGCCCTGACGGCCCTGGCCGCGGCCCTGCTGGGCACGCTCGTGGCCCTCGTCCCCGGCAGCGCCTCCGCCTACCCCGGGCCCGGCCTGGTGACCGGCGACGTCTCCGTCCACGACCCGTCGATGGTCCGCCTCGACGACGGCCGCTACATCCTCTACTCCACCCACAACGGTCCCCAGGCGCGCATCTCCACCGACCGGACCCGCTTCACCCACGCCGGGGCGGCGTTCCCCGACCCGCCCTCCTGGTGGGGCCGTTACTCGCCCGAGCGCAGCCCCTGGGCCCCGGACGTCTCCAAGCAGGGCGGCCGGTACTGGCTGTACTACTCCCTGTCCACCTTCGGCTCCAACCACTCCGCCATCGGCGTGGCCACCAGCCCCAGCGGACTGCCCGGCACCTGGACCGACCACGGCCCGGTGCACACCACCACCACGGGCTCGGACCACAACGCCATCGACCCCAGCCTGTTCGTCGACGACGACGGGAAGTGGTGGATGACCTTCGGCTCCTGGTGGACGGGGATCAAGATGATCCGGCTCGACCCGTCCACCGGCAAGCAGCACCCCGGCGACCGCACCCTGTACTCCGTGGCCGCCCGCAACCCCACCAGCAACGGCATCGAGGGACCGACCCTGGTCAAGCGCGGCGGCCACTACTACCTGTTCGCCTCCTTCGACAAGTGCTGCGCCGGCACCGACAGCACCTACAGCATCCGCGTCGGCCGCTCCACCAGCCCCACCGGGCCGTTCCGCGACCGCGACGGCGTGGACATGCGCGACAACGGCGGAACGGTCGTCCTGGAGACCCACGGCCAGGTCGTCGGCCCCGGCGGCCAGTCCGTCATGTCCGACGTCGACGGCGACCTGCTCGTCTACCACTACTACGACCGGGGCAACAACGGCTCGCCCACCCTCGGCATCAACCTGATGCGCTGGGAAGGCGGCTGGCCCGTAGTCCACTAGAGCCCCGCCGGAACCCCCGGCGAGACCTTCCGGCCGGGCGGGACCCCTGGCGGGTCCCGCCCGGCCGCACCACCCCCGAAGCCCGCCCCCCGAACCGCCCAGAACCGTCCCCGACGGAAGGAATCCATGAACACCGCAAGGTTCACCCTCGACCCCGCCTTCACCGTCGGCGAGGTCGACCCCCGGCTGTTCGGCTCCTTCGTGGAGCACCTCGGCCGCTGCGTCTACACGGGCGTCTTCGAACCCGGGCACCCCTCCGCCGACGAACAGGGCCTGCGCACCGACGTTCTGGAACTGGTCCGTGAACTGGGCGTCACCGCCATCCGCTACCCCGGCGGCAACTTCGTCTCCGGCTACCGCTGGGAGGACAGCGTCGGCCCGGCCGAGCAGCGCCCCCGCCGCCTCGACGCCGCCTGGCGGTCGGTGGAGAGCAACCGCTTCGGCCTGGCCGAGTACATCGACTTCGTCCGCAAGGTCGGCGGCGAGCCCATGATGGCCGTCAACCTCGGCACCCGCGGTGTGGCGGAGGCCCGCGAGCTGCTGGAGTACGCCAACCACCCCGGCGGCACCGCCCTGTCCGACCTGCGCGCCGCCCACGGCGACAAGGAGCCCTACGGCATCCGGCTGTGGTGCCTGGGCAACGAGATGGACGGCCCCTGGCAGACCGGCCACAAGACCGCCGCCGAGTACGGCCGGCTGGCCGCCGAGACCGCCCGCGCCATGCGCCAGCTCGACGACTCCCTCGAACTGGTCGCCTGCGGCAGCTCCAGCCAGGCGATGGACACCTTCGCCGCCTGGGAGGCCACCGTCCTGGCCGAGACCTACGACCTGGTCGACCACATCTCCCTGCACGCCTACTACGAGGAGGAGGACGGCGACCGCGACTCCTTCCTGGCCTCCGCGGTGGACATGGAGTCCTTCATCGAGAACGTGGTGGCCACCTGCGACCACATCGGGGCCCGGCTGAAGTCGCCCAAGCGCATCAAACTCTCCTTCGACGAGTGGAACGTCTGGTACCAGCGCCGCTTCCACGCCCGGCCCCTGCCCGACTGGGAGGAGGCGCCCCGGCTGCTGGAGGACAACTACACCGTCACCGACGCCGTCGTCTTCGGATCCCTGCTCATCGCCCTGCTGCGCCACGCCGACCGGGTGGCCGTCGCCTGCCTGGCCCAGCTCGTCAACGTCATCGCCCCGATCATGACCGAGCCCGGCGGCCCGGCCTGGCGGCAGACCACCTTCCACCCCTTCGCCCAGGCGTCCCGCCACGGGCGCGGGCAGGTGCTGGACGTGCGGGTGCAGTCGCCCACGTACACCACCGCGAAGTACGGCGAGGTGCCGCTGCTGCACGCCACCGCCGTACGGGACGAGGCCACCGGCGCCCTCACCGTCTTCGCCGTCAACCGGGACCGGCACGGCGCCCTGCCGCTGGAGGTCGCCCTGCACGGGCTCGCCCTGGAGCGGGTCGCCGAGCACAGCGTGCTGGCCGACGCGGACCCCGAGGCCCGCAACACCCTCGCCGATCCCGAGCGGGTCGTCCCCCATCAGGGGGAGGGAACCGAGTTGGCCGGCGGGGTGCTGCGCGCCACCCTGGAGCCGATGTCGTGGAACATGATCCGGCTGGTCTGACGGGCTGACGGGCTGACGTGCCCGCGTGCCGACGGCACGGAGGCGGGGGCGGCCCGGACCGGGCCGCCCCCGCCTCACGCGTACCGCCTCCGGTGCGCCCCGCCCCGGCCCGCCCGGTCTACTCGGTGGAGAAGGAGTGGACGGTGGTGGAGCGGTAGGTGCGCCCCGGCCGCAGCACGGTGGTGGGGAACGACGGCTGGTTGGGGGAGTCGGGGAAGTGCTGGGTCTCCAGGCAGAAGCCGTCGCTCTGCCGGTAGACCCGCCCCGAGGTGCCCTCCAGCGTGCCGTCGAGGAAGTTGCCGCTGTAGAACTGCACGCCCGGCTCGGTGGTGGCGATCCGCATCACCCGCCCGGAGACCGGCTCGCGGACGGTGGCGAAGTGCTCGGGCTCGGCGGTGATGCCCTTGTCCAGCACCAGGTTGTGGTCGTACCCCTGCCCGTACAGGATCTGCGGGTGCGCCTTGCGGATGTCCGTCCCGACCGGCTTGGCCCGCCGGAAGTCGAAGGGCGTGCCCGCGACCCGCTCCAGCTCGCCGGTGGGGATCAGCGTCTCGCCGACCGGCGTGTACCGGGAGGCGGCGATCTCCAGCTCGTGGTCCAGGACGCTGCCGCCGCCCTCGCCGGCGAGGTTGAAGTACGTGTGGTTGGTGAGGTTGACGACGGTGGGCTTGTCGGTGGTGGCCTCGTAGTCGATCCGGAAGTCGCCGTGCCGGTCCAGCACGTACTCCACCCGGACCTCCAGCCTCCCCGGAAAGCCCATCTCGCCGTCCTCGCTGGTGCGCGTCAGCACCAGCCCCGTCTCGCCGCGCCGGGTGAACGGCTCCACCGCCCACATCCGCTTGTCGAAGCCGCGGTCGCCGCCGTGCAGGGTGTTGCCGCCGTCGTTGCGCGGCAGCTCGTACGCCTTGCCGTCCAGGGTGAAGCGGCCCTGCGCGATGCGGTTGCCGTAGCGGCCGATGAGCGCCCCGAAGTAGGGGGAGCGGGCCTCGTAGGAGGCCGGGTCGGAGAAGCCGAGCGAGACGTTGGCGAGGCGGCCGTGCCGGTCGGGCACCTCCAGGGACTGCACGATGCCGCCGTAGGACAGCACCCGCAGCCGGGTGCCGCCGCACGACAGCGTCCAGACGTCCACCGCCGTGCCGTCCGCCAGTTCGCCGAAGCGGGCGCGGCGCGGAGCGGACGGTTCGCCCGGCTTCGCGTGCGCGGCCCCCGCGCCCGGTCCCGCGGTCGCCGCCGCCGCCAGCCCGGCCGCGGCGGCCGCGCCGATCACACTGCGTCTGCTGGTGCTCACGATCCCACCTTCCGTTTGTTCCAGACGTCGAACCCCACCGCCGCCAGCAGGACCAGGCCCTTGATGACCTGCTGGTAGTCGGTGCCGATACCCACCAGGGACATGCCGTTGTTGAGCACGCCGAGCACCAGACCGCCGATGACGGCCCCGAGTACGGTACCCACACCGCCGCTCATCGAGGCTCCGCCGATGAACGCCGCGGCGATCGCCTCCAGCTCGAAGTTGATGCCCGCCTGCGGGGTGCCCGCGTTCAGCCGGGCGGCGTACACGCAGCCCGCCAGCGCCGCCAGCACGCCCATGTTGACGAAGACCAGGAACGTGACCCGCCTGTCCTTCACACCCGACAGCCTGGCCGCGGCCCGGTTGCCGCCGAGGGCGTACACATGGCGGCCGACGACGGCGTTGCGCATCACGAAGCCCAGCCCGATCAGGATGCCGCACATGATCAGCAGCACCACCGGGACGCCCCGGTAGCTGGCCAGCGTCAGGGTGAACGCCAGCACCGCCGCCACGATCGCCACGCACTTGAGGACGAACAGGCTCAGCGGCAGCACCTCCAGCTCGTACGCCTGCTGCCGGCGCCGGTCGCGCCACTCCTGGAACAGCACGAACGCCACCACGACCACCCCGATCAGCACCGTCAGGTCGTGGTAGTTCTCCAGCGGGCCGCCCTCGGGCAGGAAGCCCTGGCTGATGTTCTGGAAGCCGCGCGGGAAGGGCGCCAGCGACTGCCCCTCCAGCAGGATCTGGGTGCCGCCGCGGAACAGCAGCATCCCCGCCAGCGTCACGATGAACGACGGGATGCCCACGTAGGCGATCCAGAACCCCTGCCAGGCGCCGGCCGCCGCGCCGATCAGCAGCGAGCAGGTCAGCGCCACCGGCCAGGACATGTCGTGGTGGACCATCAGCACGGCCGCCGCGGCCCCGACGAAGGCGGCCAGCGAGCCGACGGACAGGTCGATGTGGCCCGAGATGATCACGATCATCATGCCCATGGCCAGGATCAGGATGTAGCTGTTCTGCTGGACGATGTTGGACACGTTGACGGGCTTGAGCAGGTTGCCGTCGGTCCAGATCTGGAACAGCACGACGATCAGCGCCAGTGCGACGAGCATCCCGTACTGCCGCATGTTGGAGCGCACGGTCCGCAGCAGCAGCGCCCCGGCACCCGTACCGCCTCCGGTGCCGCGGGGGCCGCCGCGGGGTCCGGAGCCGCCCCGGGGACTCTTCACCGGCCCGCCCGCGGACCCTCCCGGTCCCCTGCGCGCCGCGGTCTCTTCGGTCGTCATCTGCTGCCTCGGCTTCCGTCCATCGTCATATGACGCATCAGCACTTCCTGGTCGGCGTCCTCGCGCGCCACCTCGCCGGTCAGCCGCCCGGCCGCCATGGTGTAGATCCGGTCGCACATCCCCAGCAGCTCCGGCAGCTCGGAGGAGATCAGCAGCACCGCCCTGCCCTGGGCGGCGAGCCGGTCGACGGCGGTGTAGATCTCGTACTTCGCCCCGACGTCGATGCCGCGCGTCGGCTCGTCGAGGATCAGCACCTCCGGATCGGCGTGCACCCACCTGCCGAGCACGACCTTCTGCTGGTTGCCGCCGCTGAGCCGGCCGACCTGCTCGAAGACGGTCGGGGTCTTGATGTTCATCGACCTGCGGTAGCCCTCGGCGACCCGCCGCTCCCGGTGCTCGTCCACCACTCCGGCCCGGGCCAGCTTCGGCAGCGAGGCCAGGGAGATGTTGCGGCTGACGGTGTCGATCAGGTTCAGCCCGTAGGTCTTGCGGTCCTCGGTGACGTACGCCAGACCGTGCGCGACCGCCCGCGGCACCGTACGGGTGTCGGCCTCCCGCCCGCCGATCCGCACCGTGCCGCCCGCGTACAGGCCGTAGGAGCGCCCGAAGACGCTCATCGCCAGCTCGGTGCGGCCCGCGCCCATCAGCCCGGCGATGCCGACGACCTCGCCGCGCCGCACCGTCAGCGACACGTCGTCGACGACCTTGCGCTGGTGGTCGATGGGGTGGCGGACCGTCCAGCCGGAGATCTCCAGCGCCACCCGCCCGGCGTCCGGCCCCCGGTAGCGGGTGCGCGGCGGGAAGCGGTGGTCCAGGTCGCGGCCGACCATGCCGCGGATGATCCGGTCCTCCGAGACCTCCGCGGGGGCGCCGGGGGAGGGGCGGACGGCGAGCGTCTCGACCGTCCGCCCGTCGCGCAGGACGGTGACGGTGTCCGCCACCTCGCGGATCTCGCCCAGCTTGTGGGAGATGAGGATGCAGGCGATGCCCTGGGAGCGCAGCTCCCCGATGAGGTCCAGCAGCTTGGCGCTGTCCTCGTCGTTGAGGGCGGCGGTCGGCTCGTCCATGATCAGCAGCCGCACCCTCTTGGCCAGCGCCTTGGCGATCTCCACCAGCTGCTGCTTGCCCACGCCGATGTCGGCGACGCGGGTCTGCGGGTTCTCGCGCAGCCCGACCCGCCGCATCAGCTCGGCGGCGTGGCGGACGGTCTCGTTCCAGCGGACGACGCCGTGGGAGGCGTGCTCGTTGCCCAGGAAGATGTTCTCGGCGATGGACAGGTAGGGCACCAGCGCCAGTTCCTGGTGGATGATGACGATGCCGCGCCGCTCGCTGGCCCGGATGTCGCGGAACGCGCACGGCTCGCCCTCGAAGAGGATCTCCCCCTCGTAGCTGCCGTGCGGGTGGACACCGCTGAGCACCTTCATCAACGTCGACTTGCCGGCCCCGTTCTCCCCGCAGACCGCGTGGATCTCCTTCGGCCGGACGGTGAGATCGACCCCGGACAGCGCCCTGACCCCGGGGAAGGTCTTGGTGATCGAGCGCATTTCCAGAACGCTGCTCATGGCTGCTCCTCGGCGGTGAGGTGGGGCGGACCGGGCTACCTGAGCTGGTCGGCGGTGTAGTAGCCCTCGTCCACGAGCAGCTCGGTGTTGGACTCGTCGATGCTGACCGGCTCCAGCAGGTAGGCCGGGACGGTCTTGACGCCGTTGTCGTAGGACTCGGTGTCGTTGACCTCGGGCTTGTCGCCCTTCAGCACGGCGTCGGTCATCCGCACGGCCTGCTCGGCGAGCTTGCGGGTGTCCTTGAAGACGGTCTGGGTCTGCTGGCCCGCGATGATCGACTTGATCGACGCCAGCTCGGCGTCCTGGCCGGTGACGACGGGGTAGGGCTTGGCCTTCGTGCCGTAACCGGCGCTCTTGAGGGCGGAGATGACGCCGATGGAGATGCCGTCGTAGGGGGAGAGGACCGCGTCCACGCGCTCGCTGCCGTAGTAGCGGCTGAGCAGGTCGTCCATGCGCTTCTGGGCCGTGCCGCCGTCCCAGCGCAGGGTGGTGACCTGGTTCATCTCCGTCTGGCCGCTGCGCACGACCAGCCGCCCGTCGTCGATGCGGGGCTTGAGGACGCTCATCGCGCCCTTGAAGAAGAAGCCGGTGTTGTTGTCGTCCGGCGATCCGGCGAACAGCTCCAGGTTGTACTTCCCGTCCCCCTTCCCGCCGTCCTCCCCCAGCCCGAGGGCGTCGACGATGTAACGGGCCTGGAGCTCGCCGACCTTGAAGTTGTCGAAGGTGGCGTAGTAGTCGACGCTCCCGGTGCCGCGGATGAGGCGGTCGTAGGCGATGACGGGGATGCCCGCCTCCTCGGCCCGGCCGAGGACGTCGGTGAGCGAGGAGCCGTCGATGGCGGCGACCACCAGGGCCCTGTGCCCCTTGGAGATCATGTTCTCGATCTGCGCGACCTGGTTCTCCACCTTGTCGTCGCCGTACTGCAGATCGGTCTCGTAGCCCGCGGCCTCGAACCGCTTCACCATGTTCCGGCCGTCGGCTATCCACCGCTCGGAGGACTTGGTGGGCATGGCGATGCCGATGGTGCCGCCCTCGGCGGCGTCGCCGGTGCCGCCGTCCCTGCCGCCCTCGGAGTTCTGGCCGCAGGCGGTCAGGGACAGGGCGAGGGCGGCGCAGGCGCCGACGGCGGCTCTGAGGGCGCGGGTGCGGGTGCGGGCACGGAAGCGGTCGGGCATGGCGGTCAGTTCCCTTCGGACGCGGCGGACACGGGGGACGCGGAAGACACGGCGGACACGGGGTTCCCGGGTTCGTCGGGGAAGCGGTTGAGGGGGCCGGGCAGCCGGGAGCCGGGCGGGGACATCCCGTCCCCGGCGCCGAGGCGGGCCAGCAGGTCCAGGGCGAGCCGGCCGCGGCGGACCCGCTCGCGGGCGGTGTCCAGGGTCGCGTCGCGCAGGTGTGCGCCGTAGGGGTAGATGGCGGGGGCCTTGCTGAGCCCGAACTTGAGGTAGACCGGCGCGCCGCGCCGGATCAGCTCGGCGGCGTCGTACATCCGCACATAGCCGCCGAGGTCGTCCGGGGCCTCCAGGTAGAAGTCCATCGGGGCGCGGCTGACCCGGCGGATCTCGGTCAGGTGCTCCAGGGTCAGGTCGGAGGGCACGTTGATCGAGTCGGCGCCCAGCCGCTCGAAGACGGCGTAGGAGGCCGGGTTCACCGGGCCGATCAGCGCCGAAACCTTGAGCGTGGTGTCGGCCGGCAGGACGCCGCGCGTCCGCATCCGGTGCAGCGTGTGCAGTACGCCCTCGTCGGCCACCAGCAGGCAGCGCACGCCGAGATCGGTGGCGCGTACGGCGTCCTCGACGCATCCGGCGAGCGCGTCGTGGCCGCGGGCGCGCAGCCCCGCGCCGCCGGAGGACGTACGGGTGCCGGCGCCGGTGTCCCAGGTGCCGCGCGGACCGGTGAACAGGCACAGCTCGACGTTCCGTTCGGCGCAGGCGCCGGCCATCTCGGAGATCTCGGCGTCGGTCAGCATCCACACGCCGCTGCCCTGGCTGATCCGGTGGACGGGGACGTCCAGGGCCTCGGCCTCCTTCAGCACGGTGGCCAGGGCCTCGGGACCCTCGACGGAGGGGATCTCGGTGCGCCAGGTGCCGCCGTCGGGGAAGGCGTGCGGGGAGGACTCGGAAGGGCTCCGGTCGGGACAGGGGTGGCCTAGGGAGGCGAGGGCGGCCTCGCCGGGGCGGCGGGGGCCGGAGGGTTTGATGGACGCTTCGGTCACGATGCTCCCTGGTTCGATCTTGTTCGACATCTCGTACGGCGTTCGCGGTCAACGGCGCGGGTCCGGGCCGCGGGCGGCCGGAAAGGCGGGGTCAGGGCCGCAGCAGGACCTTGCCGACCCCGGGGTCGCCGCCGCCGGCCAGCGCGACGGCCGCGGCGAATTCCTCCAGCGGCAGCTCGTGGGTGATCAGGGGCGCGGGCGCGAGCAGCCCGGCGTCGAAGGCCCGTACCGCATGGGCCCAGGCGGCCGGCGGGGCGCCGAACACGGACCGGACGGTGAGCTGGCTGACGGACAGGTGGACGGGGTCGATGCCCCGCGCGCCCGGCCCGGGCAGCCCGGTCAGCACCACCCGCCCGCCGCGCCGGGCCAGCAGGCAGGAGTCGTGGGCGGTGGTGGGCGCGCCGGCGGTCTCCACCACCAGGTCGTAGCGGCCGTGCAGCCCGCCGGCCTCCGCCGGGGCGCACACCCCGGTGGCGCCCATGGGCAGTGCCTGCTCGGCGCGTCCGGTGCGGGGATCGACGACCAGCAGCTCGGCCGGGGAGACCGCGGCCAGCAACTGCACGGCCAGCAGACCGAGCGTGCCCGCCCCGACGACTGCGATCCGCTCCCCGGAGCGCGGCCCGCCCGCCAGCACCGCCGCCGCCACCACGGCGGCCGGCTCCAGCAGGGCGGCCGAGCGCAGGTCGGCGCGGTCGTCGAGGACGTGCAGCAGCCGGGCGGGCAGGACGAGGAAGTCGGCGAAGGCGCCGGGCCGGGTGAAGCCGGTCTCGTCGTAGCCGCCGGTGCACAGGCTGGTGGCGCCCTCGCGGCAGCGGTCGCAGACCAGGCAGGCGCGGAACCCCTCGCCCACCACCTTCCGCCCCACCAGTGCCGGGTCGGCGCCGGGGCCGACCGCCTCCACCGTGCCGGACCACTCGTGGCCGGGCACGACGGGGTAGCGGACGTAGCCCTCGGCCCGGGTGCCCGCGTACACCTCGCGGTCGCTGGCGCAGAGCCCGGCCGCGTACACGGCCACCCGCGCCTCGCCCGGGCCGGGTTCGGCGCGGGGCGCCTCCACCAGCCGGTGGCCGCCGGGCCGCTCCACGAGGACGGCGCGCCCGGTACGGCGGACGCCGTCCGGCGCCGGGGCGTGTGCGGGTGCGTTCACCACTGGCTCCTCCCCGCGCCGCGCGGAC
>NZ_JBKJFM010000110.1:0-21885 GCF_046614825.1 Streptomyces nanhaiensis | reverse complement strand
CCCGCCTCCGTGACCGTCGGCTGCTGCCCCGGCAGCACCTGCTCGACGGCGGCTACCTCTCCGTCTCGCTGCTGTACCACTCCATCCGCGACCACCAGGTCGAACTCGTCGGCCCGGTCAAGACCAGCGGTGCATGGCAGAGCAAGGAACGGTCCGGCTTCACCGGGGACGATTTCACCATCGACTTCGTCCAGCGCCAGGTCACCTGCCCCAGCGGCGAGACCGGCCCCATCTGGCTCGATCCATCGGCCATGGCGCCCTACACCGTGGCCCGACCGGCCTGCCTGCACCCGAGGCACCGCCGCCCGCACCGTGAACTTCCTCCCCCGCCCCCTCCACGAACTGCGAGCCCCAAACCGCGCGGACCAGCAAGACCCCCGGCGGAGACGGCTCTACGCCACCCGGTCCGGAGTCGAAGGCACCATCTGCGGGTTCATCAACGGACACCGGGCCCGCCGCAGCCGCTACCACGGCCACCGCAAGACACACCTGCAGCACGTCCTGACCGGCACCGCCATACCATCGAACGCCTCGCCTCACGCACAATCCGCCAGCCGCACCGCCCCCGACGCCCCACGAGCTTCCAGCAGTACCTCAACAACCGCGGCCTGACCTGGGAGTATTGGTGGAGACAAGGCAAATGAGCCGCACGCGCAAGATTCCTGACAGAGTCGTCCACGTTCTGAGGCATCATCGACCACTTTGAGCCAAGGAAGCACCACCGTCCCTTCAGTATCAGATAATGCTTCGACTCACGGTGGCCGCAGGCGTGCGTCTGCCCGTGAGCGGGGGTTGGAACGATGTCGGGAGTGCGATGCAGCTGACCCATGCCAACGTGATCAATTTCCGCGCCCTGGACAAGGCGGACGTGCGGATCGATCACAAAACCACGCTCATCGTGGGACGCAACAACAGCGGCAAGACATCGTTCGTCAACCTCTTCGAGAAGTTCTTCGGTGACGACGACACGCGCTTCGTGCTGGAGGACTTCTCCACCTGCCGGATCCCCGACATCGAGCAGGCACTTCAGATCTTCGGTGAAGCACAGAGGCATGCGGCCGAAGGCGATCAGGAGACGCGGGAGGGCCTGCTGGCCAAGGCGTACGAGCTTGTGCCGTCCATCCGGCTGGGACTCACGATCGAGTACGCCGAGGACGATGACCTCGCTCCGCTCACGGACGTGATCCTGGACCTCGACGACTCCTGTTTCACAGTCAGGATCGAAGCGGCGCTGGAGGCAGCGAGGCCGCACGACCTGCTCAAGGACTTCTGGACCGCGAGTCAGAGGCCGAAATTCGAGCCCATCAAGTGGCTGCGCAAGAACTTCACGGACTACTTCGCCCCCGTCTTTCGAGCAGTGAGCCCAGTCGATGAGAAGGTGACGAAGGAGATCAAGCGCAGTGCCGCGCAGGCGATCGTCTCGGTCAAGTTCGTCTACGCGCAGACCAAGGTCGACGACACCTCAGGAGACAAGGCCCGCACGCTGTCCAAGACGTTCGAGACCTATTACAAGGTCAAGAGCGGGCCTGAGGGGCGACATCAGAGCATCGAGCAGATTGAGGATGCCCTGGCCGCGGCATCGCTGGAGCTCGACACCAGCTATAAGTCGCTGTTCGACCCGGTCTTCGAGGACCTGCGTAGTTTCGGGGTCGGGACGATCACACCTGTCGAAAAGCCCCGCATCGTGTCTCTCATGGAGGGATCGGGCATCCTCAGGGGCAGCACGCGGCTCCAGTATCCGTCGGGAGACGGCGAATTCCACCTTCCCGAAGGCCACAATGGGCTCGGCTACAGCAAGCTGATCTTCACGATCCTGCAGGTCATCAGTTTTCACCAGGCGTACGAGCGTGCTGCTCCGAAGCCGGCGCTCCAGGTGCTGTTCATCGAGGAGCCGGAGGCCCACCTGCATCCTCAGATGCAGGAGGTCTTCATCAAGAACATTCAGGACTTCATCAAGCGCAAGGCCCCGTGGAAGGTGCAGGTGGTCATCACCACGCACTCTTCGCACATTGTCGCGAGCGGCGGGTTTCACGCGGTGCGGTACTTCGATCGCTCCGAGCCGGACGGCAAGGTCAAGGACCTCTCCAACTTCCAGGCAAAGGTCAAGGCCACTCCTCAAGGTGACGAGACGCTGCGGTTCCTGCGCCAGTACATGGTCCTGCACCGTTGCGACATGTTCTTTGCCGACAAGGTGATCCTTATCGAGGGCACGGTGGAACGACTGCTGCTGCCCGAGATGGTCCGTCGGTGCGCCGAAGGTCTCCTGCACCAGTACGTGTCAGTCATCGAGGTCGGTGACGCTTACGCGGTCCGGTTCCGTGAACTGCTCGATTTCCTCAAAGTGAAGACCTTGGTCATCACCGACATCGACTCCGTCAGCCCCACAGATCAGAAGGCCTGCCCGCCGAGCACCGCGCAGGCGGTCACCTCGAACTCCACACTGAAGAACTGGCTCCCGGGTCAATCCAGCATCGCGAAGCTCCTCGACGTCGACACGAACGAGAAGGAGCACGGGCACGTGCGCGTGGCCTACCAGGTCCCGGAAAAGCAGACAGGCGTCTGTGCACGCAGTTTCGAGGACGCCTTCATCATCGCCAACGCAGCAGTCCTCACCCGAGACCTCAGGCATCTGGAACTGAAGAGAGCCTTCGTTCAGGAAGTCGGGGCCGACCCCACCCCTGAAGACATCGAAGCTAACGCGTTCGCCATCGCCAAACGGCTCTCCAAGCACAAGACCGACTTCGCGTTCGACGTCATGCTCCTGGAGGACTGGGCCGTCCCCCGCTACATCGCAGAAGGACTCCAGTGGCTCGCCTGCACACCCTCGAAGCCGTAGTCGAAGAGCTGGACGCCCGGCGCAGCTTCCTCGTGGAAGCAGGAGCCGGCGCCGGCAAGACGACCGATCTCGTACGCGCCCTTCAGCACCTTCTCAGCCACCGGCGTACGGATCTTGAGGCGAACGGTCAGCAGATCGCCTGCATCACATACACGAACGTCGCCAAGAAGAAGATCCTTGAGCGCATCTCGGCAGACCCGCTCGTCGTCGTCGGCACCATCCACGAGTTCCTCTGGAGCGTCATCCAGGCCTACCCGCGCGAGCTCTGGCAGCAGATCCTCGACTACAACGCCAACCTATCCAGGCCTGAAGACCTCACTGAAATGGCCGCTCCCCCAGTGATCGAGTACTCCGACCGCGGGCGGAAGCTGAGCGAGGGCCGCATATCCCACGACGATGTCATCGCTCTGTCCCTGCGGCTCGCCGCCACCCACCCCAAACTCATACGCATCATCACCAGCAAATATCCCGTCATATTCGTCGATGAGTACCAGGACACCTCACCCAAGACGATCGACCTACTGCTGAACCATCTGGCAGGAGCGGGCAAGGAACCCTGTGTGATCGGCCTCTTCGGCGACTCGATGCAGAAGATCTACCGATCCGGCGTCGGCGCAGTCAGGCACGACAAGCTCACACCCATCACCAAAACCGAGAACTACCGGTGTTCGCGACCTGTAGTCGACGTTCTCAACAAAATGCGGCCCGAACTCCGCCAGCAGGCCTCCGGAAAGCAGCAGGAGGGCGAGGTGCACCTCTTCCTCAACACCGACGTGTCGCCCGGCCCTCGACGGCTCGATGCCGCTAGAGCCACCCTCGCGAGCAGGGACTGGACACTTGAGAAATCGAAATACCTCTTGCTGACCCATCGCGGCATCGCGGGCACCCTCGAATACGCCAACCTGCTGGAGCAGTACCGGCAGCTCGGCAGCCACGGCCCCGACGACCTCATGGCGCGCAACGAGCCCTACATCCAGTACCTGACGCAGATCGAAGCCCTGTGCGCGGCCTACCACGCCCGGGACTTCGTGGAACTGACAAGCCTGCTGGACCAAGGAAAGAGACGCATCACCCGGCACACCGACAAGAGAACCATCAGCGAAGCAATCTGCGAGCTCGACGCGGTGCGCGCGACCGGGACCATCGGCGATGTGCTGGACCTCATGGCCGACAGCCCCCTCCTGGCCGTGCCTGGAAGAGTGAAAGACCACGAGCGCCGCAGAACCGCAGCCAATCTCGACGAGCGACACAAGCGGCAAGCAGACTTCTCCAACAACATCCGTGCTGTCTCCTACCGGGAAGTCATCAGCGTCACCCAGTTCATCGATGAACTCACACCCTTCTCAACCCAACACGGCGTCAAGGGTGACGAGTTCGAGAATGTCGTCGTAGTAATCGACGATTCTGTCTGGACGATGTACAACATCGGCAAGATGCTTGCTGGCACCGACAAACCTGAGCGCACCGAGCGCTCACGCAACCTCTTCTACGTCTGCTGCTCACGAGCCCTCCGAGGCCTGGCCGTGGTCTTCATCAACGACCTCCCAGACGGAGCAGAGGCAACAGCTCGCGACTGGTTCGCTTCGGGCACCGTCCATCCGTAAAGCGTGCCCCGGGCACCATCGATTGTGGCGAATGAGGCACCTGTGCGGTAGGCCGCGGCATGCGGCGTTGAACACGTTTTGCCAAGTGGTCCTGATTTCGATCGCCACAGTCCAGCCGGAGGCGTCTCGTCATCGCGCCGGTCCGCAGGGTGCCGAGTTGGCCAGAAGGTGTCCTCGCGTCCGGCCCCCGCGGCGGTGCGATGATCGCTAGAGTTCGTAACACGATCTTGTGATGCTGCCCTGGTCGGGCGTGACCGCTGGAATGATCCGGCCGTTCGCAAGAGGTGAGCAACAGGCCGTGGATGTTGGATGACGAGCTGTGGGCGCTGATCGAGCCGCTGCTGCCGCCCTGGCCCGAGCGGTCGCCGGGGCCGCGTCCGGTGCCGGACCGGCGGTGCCTGCAGGGCATCCTGTACGTCCTCTACAACGACATCGGCTGGCAACTACTGCCGCCAGAGCTGGGCTTCAGCTCCGGACAGACCTGCTGGCGCCGTTTGGTGCGCTGGCAGGAGGCCGGTGTTTTCGACCGGTTGCACCGCCTCCTGCTGGCGAGGCTGCACGCGGCCGGCGAGCTGGACTGGTCGCGGGCCTGTGTGGACGCTTCCCGCATCCGCGCGAGAAAGGTGCCCCGGGACCGGTCCGTCACCGGTCGACCGCAGGAAGACGGGCAGTAGGGGCCACCTGATCTGCGACGGACGCGGCACTCCGTTCAAGGTCATCACCGCCGCCGCCAACGTCAACGACGTCTTAGCGGATGGCCAGGCGTCTGATGTGGCTCAGAACGAGAACAAGGGGGCTGACTGGCGACGTAGCGGTACTTGCCCGGGGCCTCACGCTGTAGAAGGCCGGGGTCGCAGCTGAGCACGCGCAGCTTGCAGGCAGGGGGACTGGTGATGCGACGAAGGCAGGAAATATAGCCGACGATCGCCGGTTGGGGAAACCGGCGATCGTTCGGATGCTTGTACCTCCATTGGGCATATGAGGCCACGGACTCAGTGCAAGCATCGAGCAGAAAGCGCCAATGATGCGTGAAGGAAACCCCGCTCCTCGTGCAAGAGGAGACCAGACTTGGCAGGAGAAGGCAGCATGCGCTGCGGCTGTTGAGGCAGTGAAGGACCCTGATCTGTTTTTCCCTGGAACGCTCGAGAGCGAGTAGAATATCCGTCTCGCCAAAGAGATCTGCTCATCCTGTGCTGTCAGGGAAGTTTGCCTTGAAGCCGCTTTGGAATGTGGTGACACCACCGGTATACGAGGCGGTCTGACCGAGGAGGAGCGCAGGGCGATTCGGCGCCGCTTCGAGCTGCGATGTGATCCTGTCAGGGTCGCGGCAGCGCTGGCCGGGAAAGATGTGTATCTCACCAGACCGGAGAGGCAGGAGCTGATCCGACGGGCTGCTGAGAGCAGGACGCCGGATCTGCGACTGGCCAGAGTTCTCAAGGTGTCCGAGGCGCATGCGAAGAAGCTCCTCCGACGAGAGCGTCGTGCCGACGCCTACGGAGTAACCCAGGACGCCGTACAGACCACATACGAGGCGGTCTCAGCATGAATCGAACCGGTTCGGCCCATGGAGCATCCGGTGAGCGAACGAGCCGATACCTGGGGGTCGATGAAGCAGCGGCGTACCTCAGTTTGAGTCGACGCTGGATGTACCGGGAATCCCAGCGGCACGGGCTGCCACGGTACTACTTCGGTGGAAAGCTCAGATTCAAAGTCGCTGACCTGGACATGTGGGCACAGCAGCAGAAGGTCTCCTGAAGGGGGGCGGGTCGATACCCGCCCCCCTTCGTGCTACAAGCCCTCGTTCAAGAGCTTCGCAGCTCTCCCGATCGACGCCGGCATGAGATGCCGGTAGATCTTGAAGGTCATGTTGATGTTTCTGTGCCCCATCCACTCCGCGACGTCTGTGATGGGTATCCCCATGGCCAGGCAGTTGGAGGCGAAGAAGTGACGCAGGGAATACGTGGTGAGCCTTCTGGTGATGCCTGCCCTTTTCTTGGCGGCGCCCCACTGGTATTCAAGCGTGGTGTGGGCCCAGTACGGGGAGCGCTGAGTCCGCAGGAGATAGCCGTTCGCGTCGGTGCCGTGCTCCTTCTCGTAACGGAGCAGTGACTCCCGGACGGTCCACGGCATAGGGGTTTCGCGGAACTCCCCGGCCCTGCGGTGCTTGAGCGGTACCCGCTCGCGCGTCCTTCCCTCGATCTGTTCGGTGATGCGGTAGACGTCGTCCGCGACCATCCGTTCCAGGTTCGCGGCGTACGCCTCCCCGTTGCGCAGACCGCAGCCGGACATGAGGTCGATGACGATCCGGAGCCCGTCGGTGCCGCCGGCCTTCAAGGCGTGTATCTCGTCCAGCGTCGGGATGGTGATCTTGCGGGGGATGTACTCGGGTGGGATGACGCCATCGAACGGGTCCGAGGTGATCCCGCCGCGACGGCGCGCGTCGAGAAGGATCTTCTTCAGGGTGTCAAACGCGTTCTGCTGGGCTGCCAACCCGACGGAACGTTCCTCCATCGACATGATGAAGTCGTCGACGACCGTCGCCGTGAACGTGTTCATCCGCCGGGACTCGAGCACCGGCAGGATCTGGCCGTTGAGCACCTGGGTGACCGAGCGCACGCTGCCGGGAGCGTAATGACGCTGCCGGGTGAGCCAGGTGGAGGCGTAGTGTCCGAAGCGCTGCTTGCCGATCTCGCGCTTGAGGTCGGCCTGGGCCCGGGGGGTGGTCCGCTTCTCCTCGTAGACTTTGGTCAGCCGGTCAAGCGCCGCCTGCTGTGTCGCATATCCGGTCTCCTCGCGTTGACGGCCGCCGGCATCGCGGTAGCGAACGGCGTACGGGTGGGCGCAACGGTTCTGGCGGGCGCAGGAGCAGTTCTTGAAGAAGCTGCCCATTCCGCGGACGAGCTGGGTCGCCAAGTGCACGTCTCCTGACTCATGCTGGGAGTTTGCTGACCAACGGCCTCCGAGCATGGGCCTGACCTGCGGCCGCGCCAAACTACGAGAAGTTGATCAGCATCTTCACGGGTGTCTCCCAGTAAGCTCGGCGGGTGGTTCGTCGGCCTGTATTTCCGCTGCCCGGAGCGT
Organism: Streptomyces nanhaiensis; assembly: GCF_046614825.1. Classification (NCBI taxonomy): domain Bacteria; kingdom Bacillati; phylum Actinomycetota; class Actinomycetes; order Kitasatosporales; family Streptomycetaceae; genus Streptomyces; species Streptomyces nanhaiensis. Next base: position 14,364 of record NZ_JBKJFM010000110.1, on the reverse strand, counting down.
GTCCGGGCAGTTCTCGTCCCTGGCGGTCCGCAGCGGTTGGAAGCGGGCTGCGGCGGTACTGACGCCGACTTCGGCGGTGCCGTGCCGGGTTCCTGCGACGGATCGGCGGCATGCCGACCGGAGTCCTACGGAGGCAGTATCGGCCCTGCGGCTGCGAAGGTCACGTGGGCCGACACCCCGAGCGAGTCGGTGGGGCGAGCGGCGGAGCATGGAGCTCTGTCCGACGCCCGGGCCGGGGAAGGGGCCGAGGAAGGCGATCAGGACGCAGCCGACGCGTCCGAACAGGGGCCGAGCGGTACGCCGATGAGACCGTGGGCCGGGGAGGTCAGGGGGCTGGCGGCGATGGCGGGGCCAGTCGCGGGCGCCGAAGGCCGTGGCGGTCACCCCGAGCGGGGCGGTGGTCCGGAAACCGGCCGGTAACAGACGCCGTTCGGCGGTACGGGTGCTCAGCACGGTGAACGGGCCGGTCGGCGCGGCCAGGGCGGCGGTTCCCGGGTCGGTCCCCGCCGGCCGACCGGTCCGGTCCCGGCATCGTCCCTCCGCGGCCGCTCTTCCAGGTGTGTACCCGTGGGGCACGGGTACAGAGGACGCCTGTTCCACACCGCAGGTCTTCCGCCCGAGGAGGAACGGCCGTGTCCCACCCGATGGACGCCCACGAGCACCACCAGCACGGCCCGGCCGCCGCGGACAAGGAGCGCAGCACGGCGGTGCTGGACGTGCGCGGCATCGTGCGAGCCTCGCAGCAGAGCACCGTCACCGCCGCGCTGGGACGGCGCCGGGGTGTGCTGGAGGTGGAGGTCAACCCGGTCGCGCAGTCGGCGACGGTGGTCTTCGACCCACGGCGCACCTCGGTGGCCGAGCTGCGCCGCTGGGTGACCGAGTGCGGCTACCACTGCGCGGGCCGGTCGGTGCCCGCCCATGTCTGCGACCCGATGGAGGAACCTGACCCGGCCGACGAGCATGCCGGGCACGCGCGTGCCGGAACAGGGACGGCCGTGGCACCCGGGCCGGTGGAACACGCCGCTCACGCCGACCACGAACGGCGTGAGCGGCACGAGGGCCACGCCAGGCCGGCGGAGGAGCCCTCGCCGCACGAGGTGATGGGGCACGGGGGCCACGGCGGGATGTCGATGGCGGCGATGGTGGCCGACATGCGCAACCGCTTCCTGGTGGCGCTGGTCTTCTCGGTCCCCATCGTGATCTGGTCGCCGATCGGCGAGGATGTGTTCGGCCTCCACGCCCCGGTGCCCTTCGGGCTGCGCCAGGACGTGTGGGCGCTGCTGCTGAGCCTGCCCGTGATCCTCTACTCCTGCACGGTCTTCTTCGACGGTGCGGCGCGGGCCCTGCGCAACCGCACCCTGGACATGATGGTGCTGGTCGCGGTGGCCGTCGGGGCGGGCTGGCTGTACTCCCTGGTCGTCACCCTCACCGGCGGCGGGGAGGTGTTCTACGAGGCGGCCACCGTGCTGGCCTCGTTCGTGCTGCTGGGCCACTGGGTGGAGATGCGGGCTCGCGGCGGCGCCAACGACGCGGTGCGCACCCTGCTGGACCTGGCCCCGCCCAGGGCGCTGGTCCTGCGCGGCGGGGAGCCGGTGGAGGTGCCCACCGCCGAGATCGCCGTCGGCGACCTGCTGCTGGTCCGCCCCGGCGCCAAGGTCGCCGTCGACGGAGTGGTCGAGGAGGGCGAGAGCGAGGTCGACGAGTCGATGGTCACCGGTGAGAGCCTGCCGGTGCACAAGGCGCCCGGTGACCAGGTGGTGGGCGCGACCATCAACACCCACGGCACACTGCGGGTGCGGGCGACCAAGGTGGGCTCCGACACCGCGCTGGCGCAGATCGTCGAACTCGTCCAGCGGGCGCAGAACTCCAAGGCACCGGGCCAGCGGCTGGCGGACCGGGCGGCGTTCTGGCTGGTCCTGGTCGCGCTGGTCGGGGGAACGGCGACACTGGCGGTGTGGTGGCTGGCCACCGACCGCTCCTTCGGCACCGCGATGCTGTTCGCCATCACCGTCGTGGTCATCACCTGTCCCGACGCCCTGGGCCTGGCCACCCCGACCGCGATCATGGTGGGCACCGGGCTGGGGGCCGAGCGGGGGGTGCTGTTCAAGGACGCCGCCGCCCTGGAGACCGCCGCAAGCGTCCGCACCGTGGTGATGGACAAGACCGGCACCCTCACCAGGGGAGAGCCCGAGGTCACCGACGTGATCACCGCCGGGGGGTGGCGGGAGGACGAACTGCTGCGGCTGGTCGTCGCGGTGGAACGCGAGTCCGAGCACCCGCTGGCGGCAGCCGTCGTCCGTCACGCCCAGGGGCGCCCGACGGCCCCGGCGAGCGCCCGGGAGTTCGTCAACGTTCCCGGCCACGGCGCCACCGCCGTCGTCGACGGCCGCCGGGTCGCGGTCGGCAACCGGCGCCTGATGGAACGGGAGGGCGTCGAGCTCGGCCCGCTGGCCGCGCGCCGGGACGAGCTGGCCGCCGGCGGCCGCACCGCCGTCATCGCCGCCGTCGACGGAGCACCGGCGGGCCTGATCGGCCTCGCCGACGCCCCCCGCGAGACCTCGGCGAGGGCGGTGGCCGAACTGCGCTCCCTGGGCGTGGAGACCGTCATGCTCACCGGCGACAACCGAGCCACCGCCGAACACATCGCCGGCCGGCTGGGCATCGACACCGTCATCGCCGAGGTCCTGCCCGGTGACAAGGCGGCCAGGATCGCCGAACTCCAGCGGGACGGACGCAGGGTCGCGATGGTCGGCGACGGCGTCAACGACGCCCCTGCCCTGGCCCAGGCCGACCTGGGTACAGCCATCGGCGCGGGCACCGACGTGGCCATCGAGACCGCCGGCGTCGTCCTGATGCGCTCCGACCCCCTCGACGTCCCCACCGCCCTGCACATCGGCCGCGGCACCCTGCGCAAGATGCGGCAGAACCTCGGTTGGGCCATCGGCTACAACGCCGTCGCCCTGCCGATCGCCGCCGGTGTCTTCGAACCCGCTTTCGGCCTGGTCCTGCGCCCCGAGATCGCCGCGCTGTCGATGTCCGGCTCCAGCGTCATCGTCGCCCTCAACGCCCTGCTCCTCAAGCGCCTCCGCCTGCCCGAAGCCGCGGCCCCGCCCGCCGCGCCGCAGGAGGCCCCGGACCGCCCGGTCACTGCGGGGCGTCCCGACGGCACACGGTGAGCGGCGGTCCCGGTCGTACGGACGGATGGCCGTACGGGCGTCCGCTCTCAAAAAAGTGTGCCAAGCGGCTCCCGTGAGGAAACGAGGGACGTGTGGCCCTGGTCCCGCCGCCGTACGGCCCTATGGACGAGCATGGGAGAGGATCAGTGTGATCAGTGCACAACGGAAAACGGTGCGGAGGGGCTGGGCGGACAGCATGGGCATGGCCGCGGCTCCCGCACGGAACTGGGAGAGCGAAGATGAACGGACCGGTCGTGGTGGGTGTGGACGGCTCGCCGTCGAGCCTGGACGCGGTGGCCGCCGCGGCACACGAGGCACGGCTGCGCGGTGTGGGACTGCGGGTGGTGCACGCGTTCCTGTGGCCGGTCCTGCACGTGCCGCTCGGGCCGTCGCCGATGGGCCCGCCCGAGGGCGGGCTGCGCAACATGGCCGACCGGCTGGTGGCACAGGCGGTCGAGCACGCGCGTGAGGCGGAGACCGGGATCGAGGTCGAGGGCGAGGTCGTCGTCGGCGAGGCGCTGACGGTGCTGGAGGCCCGGTCGAAGGCCGCGTCGCTGGTCGTGGTCGGCAGCCGGGGCCTGGGCGGCTTCACCGGACTGCTGCTGGGCTCCACCGCCGTGCACCTGTCCGCGCACAGCCGCTGCCCGGTCCTGGTGGTGCGCGGCAGGCCGGACCCGACGGGGCACGTGCTGCTGGGCGTGGACGGCTCGGCGTCCGGCGAGGCCGCCGTCGGGTTCGCGTTCGCCGAGGCCTCGGCGCGGGGCGCGGCCCTGGTCGCGCTGCACACCTGGAACAACTGGACCGGCCCGGTCTCCGGCGGTCCCGCCGAGCCGCTGCCCCTGGTCTACGACGTGGACATGCTCCGGGACGAGGAGGAGCGGGCGACGGCCGAGGCGCTGTCGGGCTGGCAGGCGAAGTACCCCGACGTCACCGTGCACCGGCAGCTGGTCCAGGGCGGTGCCCGCCAGGCGCTGATCGAGGCCAGCGGCAGCGCCCAGCTGCTGGTGGTCGGGGCGCGCGGCCGGGGCGGCTTCTCCGGTCTGCTGCTGGGCTCGGTCAGCCAGGCCGCCCTGCACCACGCGCACTGCCCCGTCGCCGTGGTGCGCGCCCCCGGCACGGACAGGAAGGGGTGAGGCGGTGCCGCGCCGTCCCGGCCCCCCCGCGGCATCCGTCCTCACCGGCGCCGAAGCCCACCACGGGCTTCCCGTCCACGAGGTCGTGCTGCTGCTGGAGACCGATCCCGATCGCGGTCTGGCGGGGGACGAGGCGGCGCGGCGGCTGGAGCGCTTCGGGCCCAACACGCTTCCGGCCGCGGCGCGCGGCGGGCCGCTGCTGCGGGCCCTGCGCCAGTTCCACCATCCGCTGATCTACGTCCTGATCGCCGCGGGCGCGGTCACCGCCGCGCTGGGCGAGTCCGTGGACTCCGCGGTGATCTTCGCGGTCGTGCTGATCAACGCGTTCGTCGGCTTCGTGCAGGAGTCGAAGGCCGAGGCCGCGCTGGACAGCCTGCGGTCGATGGTGCGCACCACGGCCAGGGTGGTGCGGGACGGACGTGAGCGCGCGGTGCCCTCGGAGGATCTCGTCCCCGGGGACCTGGTGCTGGTGGAGGCCGGTGACAAGGTGCCGGCCGACGTACGCCTGCTGCGGGCCGTGGAGCTGCGGGCGGACGAGTCGGCGCTGACCGGCGAGTCCGTTCCGGTGGCCAAGGACGAGGTGCTGCTGGATCCGCTGACGCCGGTGGCCGACCGGCGCAACACGCTCCACTCCGGCACGCTGGTGACGGCCGGGCGCGGGGCGGGCGTCGCGGTGGCCACCGGAGGCGGCACCGAGCTGGGGGAGATCCACCGCCTGGTGGGCGCCGCGGAGGTGCTGGCCACGCCGTTGACGGAGAAGCTCGCCAGGTTCAGCAGGACGCTGACGGTGGTCATCCTGGTGCTGGCGGCGGTGACCTTCGCGATCGGACTGGCCCGCGGGCAGGGCGCCTCGGGTACGTTCACCGCGGCGGTGGCCCTGGCGGTGGGGGCCATCCCCGAGGGGCTGCCGGCGGTGGTCACGATCACCCTGGCCGTCGGCGTGGGGCGGATGGCGCGCCGGCGGGCGGTGATCCGCAGGCTGCCCGCGGTGGAGACGCTCGGCAGCACCACCGTCATCTGCTCGGACAAGACGGGGACGCTGACCGAGAACCAGATGACGGTGCGGGCGGTGTGGACGCCGGAGGGCGAGTTCTCCGTGAGCGGTTCGGGGTACGCCCCGGAGGGCGGGTTCCGGCGCGGGGACGGCGGCGCCGTCTCCGTGGCGGCGGAACGGGCGCTGTACCGGTGCCTGCTGGCCGGGGCCCTGTGCAATGACGCCGTCCTCGGCCGCGAGTCCCCGGAGCCGGCTACGCGGTCCGGCGGGGAGGGGCGGTGGAGCCTGACGGGCGATCCCACCGAGGGGGCGCTGCTGGCCGCGGCGGCCAAGGGGGGCCTGGGCCGGGACGCCGCCGCGGCGTTTCCCCGTGTCGGCACCGTCCCCTTCAGCTCCGAGCGGCGGTACATGGCCACCGTCCACCGGGACGAGGACGCGGGCGGCCACCTCCTGCTGGTCAAGGGCGCCGTCGAGCAGGTCCTGGAACTGTGCGCGGCCGGGATGGGGGCCGACGGCGCCGTCCGGCCGCTGGACCGCGAGGCGGTCCTGCGCGCCGCCGGTGAGCTGGCCGGCCGGGGGCTGCGGGTCCTGGCGACCGCCGAGCTGCCGGGGGTGGAGCCGGAGGACTTGGGGGAGGGGGCGCCGGCGGGTTCCATGGTCCTCACCGGGCTGCAGGCCATGCTCGATCCGCCCCGTGCCGCCGCGGCCGACGCGGTGCGGGCGTGCCGCACGGCCGGGATCGGGGTCAAGATGATCACGGGTGACCACGCGGCCACCGCCACCGCCGTCGCCGAGCGGATCGGCCTGCTGACCGAACGGCGCCAGGGGGCGGTGCTCACCGGGGCCGACCTGGACGCGCTGCCGGCGCAGGAGTACCCGGAGGCGGTGGAGCGGGCCCGGGTGTTCGCCCGGGTGTCCCCGGAGCAGAAGCTCCGGCTGGTCGAGGCGCTCCAGGCGCGGGGCCAGGTGGTGGCCATGACCGGGGACGGGGTCAACGACGCTCCGGCGCTGCGGCGGGCGAACATCGGCGTCGCCATGGGCCGGGGCGGTACCGAGGTGGCCAAGGAGGCCGCCGACATGGTGCTCACCGACGACGACTTCGCCACCATCGAGGCCGCCGTGGAGGAGGGCCGCGGCGTCTTCGACAACCTCGTCAAGTTCATCGTGTGGGTGCTGCCGACGAGTCTGGGCCAGGGGATGCTGGTCCTGGTGGCGATCCTGGCCGGCGCCACGCTGCCGATCCTGCCCACCCAGATCCTGTGGATCAACATGACCACCGCCGTCGCGCTCGGGCTGATGCTCGCCTTCGAGCCGAAGGAGGAGGGGATCATGCGGCGGCCGCCCCGCGACCCCGGCAGGCCCCTGCTGACGACGGGCCTGGCCTTCCGCGTCCTGCTGGTCTCCGCGCTGATCGTCGGTGGTGCCTGGTGGCTGTTCACCTGGGAGCGGGCGGAGGGCGCCGGCCTCGCCGAGGCGCGTACCGCCGCGGTCAACCTGGTCGTCGCCGTCGAGCTGTTCTACCTGTTCAGCTGCCGCTCGCTCACCCGCTCCATGTGGAGCGCCGGGGTGTTCGGCAACCGGTGGATCCTCGGGGGAGTGCTCGCCCAGACGGCCGGCCAGCTCGCCATCACCTACCTGCCGGCCATGAACCGGCTGTTCCACACCGCTCCGATCGGCGGGACGGCGTGGCTGCGGATCCTCGGTATCGCGCTGCTCGCCTCCCTCGTGGTCGCCGTCGACAAGCGGCTTCGGCGGCAGCTGGTGTGAGCGGTGGGCGGGGCGGCGCGCCCACCCCGTGCCGCCCGTCGTCCCTCCCGCCTAGGGCGGGGGCACGATCACGTCCGGCGGCGCGAGGCCCTCCTCCTCCCAGGTGAGCCGGTCCACCACCCTCACCACACCGGGGACCTGCTCGGCCAGGCGTACGGCGAACGCGGCCGTGGTGCGCCGGTCGACCCGGCCGCGCAGCTCGACCACGCCGTCGCCGACGCCGACGTCCACCTGGGACGGGTCGACCCACAGGGTGTGCCTGAGGACCCCGTCCACGATGTCCTCGCGGATGTCGGCGTCCGCGCGCACGTGCATCCGCACCAGGTCGCGGCGCGAGACGATGCCGAGCAGGCGCCGCCCGCCGTCGACCACCGGCAGCCGCTTGACCCCCTTGTCCTCGATCAGCCGTGCGGCCCGGGCCACCGGCTCGTCCGGTCCGATCGTCACCGCCGGCGCGGTCATCAGCTCCCGCGCGGTCCCGGTCCGGTCCGGGGGCCGCGGGGGGCGCGGGAGCCGGGGGATGCGGGGGAGGGCGCGCGGCCTTTCCTCGCAGTTCCCCTCGGCCCGCAGCAGATCGGCCTCGGAGACCACGCCGACCACCCGGTCCTGCGCGTCGACGACGGGGAGGGCGCTGACGCGGTTGCGGTCGAGCGCCCGGAGGATCTCCCGGTACCGGGTGTCCTCGCGCACCGAGACCACGTCGCCGGTCATCAGGTCGCGTACGTGCCACTGCCTCATCGGGGCTCCCGCGGGTGTCGTCGCCGGATCGCCTGACCTTGAATGGCATAATCCTCCCAAAATCTGCCTGAATCCGGCAAAAGGGTCTGTATGGGTGACCTCTGGTACGTGCTGATCGCCGTCGTCGTGTGGATCGCGGCCGGGCTCCTGACCGTCTGGTGGATGGCACGCCGGGGACACGGCGGTCCGGGCTGGCTGTTCATGGGCGTCGTCTTCGGCCCCGTCCTGGCCCTGATCGCCGGCGAGCGCGTCCGGCGCCGGCCGACGAGGGTCGCGCGGACCGAGGCGGGGCCCCGCGGCCCCGGCCGGCTGCGGGTGCTGGTCGGTGTGGACGGTTCGCCGGAGTCCGAGGCGGCGCTCAGACTCGCGGTCGGCCTGCTCGGACCGTGCACGGAGACGCTGGTGGCCGCCCAGGTCGTGGACTACGACGCGGCGGAGCTCGACTGGCAGGGGCGGATCGTGGAGGCCAAGAGCCGTCTCAGCGCCGTGGCGGAGGAGGCCGGCGGGCGTGTGACCGCGTGCGAGGTCCTGGCGGGCCCGCCCGCGGCCGCACTGGCGCGGTTCGCCGATGAGAACCGCATCGACATGGTGGTCGTGGGCAGGCACGGCCGCGGGCTGTCCAAGCGGCTGCTGGGCAACGTGGCCCAGGAACTGCTGCGCGACGGGTCGGTGCCGGTCCTGGTGACCGGCGGGCGCCACGGTGTGTCCGGGCGATGAGCGGCGAGGGGGGCGCGCTGGTCGCCGCGCTGCTCGCGATGGGCGTACTGGCACTGCTCTCGCCCGCCCTGGACCGCCGCCTGGGGCGCGATGCGGGCTATGTGCTCGCGGTCGGCTTCCTCGTGGTGGCGGCGGTGCTCACCCCGGCGGCCTCGACGGCGCTGGACGGCGGCGCGGTCACCTTCTCCCACGCCTGGACCGACTCCCCCGAGATCTCCTTCACACTCCGCATGGACGGGCTGGCCACCCTGTTCTGCCTGCTGGTGCTGGGAGTCGGCGCGCTGATCATGGCGTACTGCCCGCGCTACCTGACCGCCGGCGGAAGGCACGGCAGGACCTACCTCCTGCTCACCCTCTTCGGCGGCGCGATGCTGGGCCTGGTCCTCGCCGGCGACCTGCTGCTGCTGTTCGTGTTCTGGGAGATGACCACGGTCGCCTCCTTCTTCCTGATCGGGACCGGCGGAGCCAGGGCGGCCAGACCGGCGGTGCGCGCCCTGCTGGTGACGGGCATGGGGGGACTGGCCCTGCTGGTGGCGATGGTGCTCCTCGGCATCGCCGCGGGCAGCACCGACCTGGCCACCGTGCTGAGAGCGCGGGAGGAGGTGCTCGACTCCCCGCTGTCACCCGCCATCGCGACCCTGCTCATCCTCGCGGCCTTCACCAAGTCGGCGCAGGTCCCGTTCCAGTTCTGGCTGCCCGGAGCCATGGTGGCGATCACACCGGTGAGCGCCTACCTGCACGCGGCCACCATGGTGAAGGCCGGCATCTACCTGCTGCTGCGGTTCTCCGCGCTGTACTCCGGGCAGACCGGGTGGAGCGTCTGCCTGATGGGGGTCGGGCTGCTCACCGCCGTACTGGGCGCCGCCCAGGCGCTGCGCGAGCACGACCTCAAGGCCCTGCTCGCCCACTCCACGGTCAGTCAGCTCGGCCTGCTGGTCGCCGCAATCGGGGTGGGGACGACCGTCGCTCTGGCCGCCGCCATCCTGCACACCTTCGCGCACGCGCTGTTCAAGGCCACCCTCTTCATGATCGTCGGCGTCATCGACCGGCAGGCCGGCAGCCGCGACATCCGGGAGCTGTCCGGCCTGATGCGGATCATGCCGGTCACCGCCACGCTGGCCGGTCTGGCCGGGCTGTCGATGGCCGGGGTCCTGCCGATGATCGGTTTCGTCAGCAAGGAGTCGCTCTTCCAGGGGTTCGCGGGCGCGGACGTCTTCCCCGGCGCCGGGGTGGTGGCCGCGGCGCTCGCGGTCACCGCCTCGGCGCTGACCTTCGCCTACGGCATGAGGATCTTCTACGGCGCTTTCGCCGGGCCCATGCTGCAGCGGCAACTGCACGAGCCCTCCTGGGCTTTCATCGCCCCGGCCGCGGTGGCGGCGGTCGCCGGGGCGGTGCTCGGCCCCGCGGTGTCCGTCCTCGACCCGCTGATGCGCCAGGCCGTCCTGAACGCCGAACCGTGGGCCGTGCCGCCGTACTTCGCCTTCTGGCACGGGCTCAGCCCCGAACTGTTCCTGTCCGCCCTCACGATCGCCAGCGGCCTGGTGCTGTTCTCGGAACGCGACCGGGTGGACCGGATGCTGCAGCGGCTGCCCCGGCCGGACGGCGCGGCCGCCTTCGACCGGGTCCACTCGGCCGTGCTGGGCGCGGGCGCGGTGGTGGGGCGGCCCGACCGCAGCGACTCCACGGCGGCGTACCTGGCCCGCCCCGCGGCCGCACTGGTGGTCCTCGGCTGCGTGGGGGTGTTCGCGGCCGACGGGCCGGGGATCCGAGCCGGCGCGCCGTCGGACCCGGTGGACTGGGGTGTGCTCGCGCTGCTGGCGATGGCGGTGGCCGCCCTGGTGCGGACGCGGTCGGCGCTGGCCGCCGTGTCGCTGCTGGGAGCGGTCGGACTGATCGTGGCCCTGTGGTTCCTGCTGGCCGGGGCGCCGGACGTGGCGCTGACGCTGCTCCTGGTGGAGGTGCTGACCGCGATGACCGCGGCGTTCGTCCTGAGCGACCTGGCCCCCCGGTTCCCCCGGCCCCGCCGCGGCGCGGCCGCGGCGGCACTGGCCGGGGCGGCCGGGCTAGTCGCCGCGCTGGGCACACTGGCGCTGACCGGAGGGCGGGAGCTGTCGCCCGCGGGCGCGTACTTCCTCGAGGCCGCCGAGCCGGAGACCGGCGGGCGCAACGTGGTCAACACGATCCTGGTGGACTTCCGCGGCCTGGACACCCTCGGCGAGGCGAGCGTACTGGCCGCCGCCGCGCTCGGCCTGCTCCTGCTGCTGCCCGGGCAGCCGGACGGGACGGCCGGCGGGCCGCGGGCGCCGTACGGCCGGGTGCTCGGCCCGGCCCACCGCCTGCTGCTCCCGGGCATCGCGGGGCTGTCGGCGTACCTGTTCCTGCGCGGGCACTACGAGCCGGGCGGGGGTTTCAGCGCCGCACTCGTCGCGGGCACCGCGGTCGCCTTCGGCTACCTGGCCGGCCGCACCGGCACGCGGTGGCTGAGCCCCCGGCCGCTGCTGGCCGCGGGGCTGGTGCTCGGCGCGGCCGTGGGCCTGGCCGCCATGCCGCTCGGCGACCCCTTCCTCACCCCCTTCACCATTGCGGTGCCCGGTGGCGGTCTGTCCTCGCCGCTGCTGTTCGACGCCGCCGTCTACCTGATGGTCCTCGGACTGGTGGTCACGGTGGTGGACCGGCTCGGCGCCGGCCGGGGGGAGCACCGGTGACCGCGGCGATCGCCGTCGGCGTCCTGACGGCGGGAGGGTTCTTCCTGCTGCTGCGTCCCGGCCTGGTCCGGGTCACGTTCGGGTTCGTGCTGCTGGGCCACGCGGCGAACGTACTGCTGCTGGCGGCCGGGGGGCTGGAACGCCGGGAACCCCCGCTGATCGGCGACGGCGATCCGGCCGGGATGGCGGATCCGCTGCCGCAGGCCTTCGTGCTCACCGCCATCGTCATCACCTTCGGCATCACCGTGTACCTGCTGGGCCTGGCCCGCGCCGAGCACCTCGCCGGCTCCGGCAGCCGCTCCGGCGCCGGGTCCGGCGGGCCCGCCGAGTCCGCGGAGCCCCCGCGGTGAGCGGCCTGGTGCTCGCCCTCCCGGTGGCCGTTCCGCTGCTGGCGGCCGGCGTGCTCGTGGCGTACCCCGGTGACCGGCGGGTGCACCGGCTGGTCACGTCGGCGGTCAGCGCCGGGGTTCTGGCGCTGTCCGCGGTCCTGCTCGCCGGGAGCCTGGACGGGACGGTCCGGAGCCTGAGCATGGGCGGATGGCCGCCCGGCTTCGCGATCGTGTTCGCCGCCGACGTGCTCAGCACGCTCATGCTGTGCGTCAGCGCCGCCCTGGTGCTGGCCTCCCTCGCCTACGCCGCCGGGACCGGGGACGACGCGAGCCCCCGGTTCGCCCCGCTGGCGATGATCCTCTCGGCCGGGGTGTACGGGGCCTTCCTGACCGCGGACCTGTTCAACCTCTTCGTCTTCGTCGAGGTCATGCTCGTACCCTCGTACGCGCTGCTGACGATGAGCGGCGGACGCGCCCGGACGGCCGCCGGGCGGATCTACCTCACCTTCAGCCTGCTGGCCTCCACCCTCCTGCTCGCCGGCGTCGGCCTGGTCTACGGGGTCACCGGCACCGTGAACCTGGGGGAACTGGCCGGAGCGGCCCGGCAGAGCACCGCCGTGGCCCTGGCCGGCGGCGTGGTGCTCGTCGCCCTGGCGGCCAAGGCGGCGGTCGTGCCGCTGCACGGCTGGCTGCCGCGCACCTACCCCGAGGCCCCGCCCGCGGTCACCGTCCTGTTCTCCGGGCTGCTGACCAAGGTGGGGGTGTACGCGATCATCCGGTTCTACGCGGTCGTCCACGAGGGGACGGGACTGCGCTGGACGGTCATGGCCGCGGCCCTGCTGACCATGGTGGTGGGGGTGCTGGGCGCCGTCGGGGAACGGGAGATGCGGAGCATCCTGACGTTCCACATGGTCAGCCAGATCGGCTACATCCTGCTCGGCCTGGCGCTGTTCACCCTCGCCGGCCTCGCCGCCGCGGTCTTCTTCCTGGTGCAGTACGTGCTGGTGAAGGCCGCGCTGCTGATGTGCGCGGGCGCCGTGGAGACGGCCTACGGCACCGACCGGGTCGACTCGCTCGCCCGCCGCGAGCCCCTGATCGCCTCCGCGTTCCTGGTCTCGGCGCTCTCCCTGGCCGGGCTGCCGCCGCTGTCCGGATTCGTCGCCAAGCTGGGCCTGGTCGGCGCGGCCGCGACAGAGGCCGACCACCTGGCCGTCGGGGTCGCCGTCGGGGTCAGCTTCCTCACCCTGGTCTCCATGGTCAAGATCTGGGCCGGCTCCTTCTGGGGCGGGGAGGACCCGTCCAGGGAGGAGTCCCTGCTCCGGCTGATGGCCCGTGCCACCGTCCGGCCGGCGCTCGCCGTGCCCGCGCTGGTGCTCGCCGTGCCGTCGGTGGTGCTCGGCATCGCGGCGCAGCCGCTGCTCACCGCGGCGACGGAGGCGGCGGCCGGGCTGCTGGACGCCTCCGCCTACGTACGGGCGGTGACGCGATGACCGCCCGGCCGGCGGGCCGGCTGCGCCGCGCGGCCGTCCGCTGCGCACGGGTGGCGGCCTTCCTCGGCCACTACGGGGTGCAGTTCCTGCACGCCAACGTGACCGTGGCCCGGGAGATCGTGACACCGGGCAGCGGGCTGGCGCCCGCCGTGGTCGAGATGCGGCTGCGCTGCCGTACCACGGCCGAGACGACCGTGCTGGCGCACCTGATCACGCTGACGCCGGGGACGCTCGTGCTGGAAGTGCGCACGCAGCCGCCGACCCTGTTCGTCCACGGGATGCACGCGGCCGACGCCGACCGCTTCCTCGGCGAACTCGGCGATCTGGAGGACCGGCTGCTGACGGCCCTGCGCCCCCCGGACTCCCCGGCGGCGCGGGGGACGAGGAGACAGGAGGGCAAACCATGACGATGACCGCGGTCCTGCTCGGCGTGCTCGCGGTGACCATGGCCGTGGCCGTGTGGCGCATGTCGGCCGGGCCCACGGACGCCGACCGGGTGGTCGCGGTGGACCTCGCCTTCGTGGTGTTCGTGGCGGCCGTCGCCCTGCTGGCGGTGCGGCTGGACACTCCCGCGGTGCTGATCCTGGTGCTGGCCGCCACCCTGCTCGGCTTCCTGACCACCGTCGCCGTGGCCCATCTGCTGGAGCGGTGGTCGTCGTGACCGTCCTGGAACTGCTCGGCCACGTCCTCACGACCACCGGCACCGCCCTGGTGGCCATCGCCGCGCTGGGCCTGATCCGCCTGCCCGACGCCTACAACAGGGCCAACGCGGTGGCCAAGGCGGCGGCCCTGGGGGTGGTGTGCGTACTGCTGGGCGTCCTCCTGCTGATGCCCGGAGTGTTCACGGCCGTCGTCCTCGGGCTCGGGGTGCTGCTGCAACTGGTCACCACCCCCTTCGCGGCGTACGCGGTGGGCCGCTCCGCGTACCGTTCGGGGGCCCCGCTGGCACGGGCCACGCACCGCGACGACCTGAGCGGCGCTCCGCGCGACGGAGGGCGGTGACCCTTGGCCCGTTCCGTTCCGGAGTGGCGCCACGCCCCCGGCCGGACCGGCGACCGGTGGGTCCGCGCCGGGGTGGTGGTCTGGACGCTGCTGGGGCTGTCCCTCCTGGTCTGGGGGCTGCTGCGGGTGCTCAGGCCGCTTGCGCCGCTGCTGTGGCCGGTGATCGTCGCGGTGGTGATCGTCTACCTGCTGGCTCCGGCGGTGGGCCTGCTGGAGCGGCGGGGGCTCCCCCGCGCGGCGGGCACGGCCCTGGTGGTGGCCGCACTGGCCGTGGCCGTCACCGTGCCGGCCCTGCTGATCGCGCCGCTGCTGC